>QBVV01000002.1 GCA_003284265.1 SAR116 cluster bacterium AG-313-A07 | reverse complement strand
TCACCATGCCCACCGGTCTGGGTTAATGACAAACCAGAGACAAAAAGCCGGGGGCCAATTAAAAGTCCATCTTCCACTGCATTGGCCAATCCCCTGTCAGCACCGCCTGTATCTCTGACTGTTGTGAAGCCGCGCATTAACATTTCTTTCATTAACTTTCCTGCACCGGCAGTAAGATAAGTGATTGGATATTCGCTTAGTTTGCCTACGTTGACTTCAGTAGCCTTCACATGCACATGTGCATCTATCAAACCTGGAATAAGTGTTTTCCCGACTAAGTTGATCGTTTCCCCTGTCGATATTTTTATCGGCTTATCAGAGACTTCTTTTATTTTATTATTTTCAACAAGGACATCATAACCCTCCCGGATCTCTGTTGATTGTCCATCGATTATAGAAGCATTCTGAAAAAGTACGGATCCCATTTGCCCTCTCATCACAATTCTAAGAATTTATGAAAATATTTTTTCGAATTATCGACGTTCAGAAAGAAGAGACAGTTGCTGTATCTTTTCGTCGTTTTTTTGGTCCTGTAATTGTGTAGGGTAATCGCCAGTGAAACAGTGGTCTGTGTAGGCAGGGTTGTCATTATCTCTCCCATTTTTATGACCCATCGCCTTATATAATCCATCGACTGTTAAAAATGCCAGACTATCCGCCCCGATAAAATCGCACATTTCTTCAAGAGAACTATTGGCGGCTAACAATTGGTCTTGAACTGGGGTATCGATCCCATAAAAATCTGGATGTCTTATTGGGGGCGCAGCAATCCTCATATGAACTTCGGTTGCTCCTGCTTCTCGCATCATCTGCACGATCTTTATCGAAGTGGTTCCTCGTACTATAGAGTCATCTATTAAAATTACCCGTTTCTTATCAACCAGAATTCTATTGGCATTATGTTTTAGCTTCACTGAAAATGCACGAATGGTTTGTGTGGGTTCTATAAATGTTCGTCCTACATAATGGTTCCGAATAATGCCGAGTTCGAAAGGTGTATTGGATGCCTCTGCATAACCAATGGCAGCGGGCACACCGCTGTCGGGCACAGGGATGACTACATCTGCTTCAATATGCGACTCATTTGCCAATTGGCGTCCAAAGGATTTACGACATTCATATACGCTGAGCCCACCCGCTACACTATCTGGTCTTGCAAAATAGATATATTCAAAAATACATGGCCGCGCCTTAACAGGGGGGAATGGTTTGATGCTCTCAATACCATTCTGTGTGATAACAACAATCTCCCCATTTTCTACTTCTCTAACAAATTTGGCGTCGATTATATCAAGAGCGCAGGTCTCTGAGGCCAGTATATATTTGCCATTTAATTGGCCTATAACAAGTGGCCTGATACCCAATGGATCTCTAACGCCAATAAGCTTTTTATTTGTCATAATAACTAACGAATAAGCACCTTCTATTTGGAAGAGGGCATCTATTAGTCTGGATAAGGTGTTGCCACGTTTTGATCGAGCAACTAGTTGCAGAATGGTTTCGGTGTCCCCGGTTGATTGAAATATTGCTCCTTGCTTAACCAGCTCGTTTCGCAGTGTTAAAGCGTTTGTTAAGTTTCCATTATGCGCAACGGCAAACCCACCGCCTGTGAGATCTGCGAAAAGTGGTTGAACATTTCGAAGGATTGTTCCCCCTGTTGTCGAATAACGAACATGGCCCACAGCAGCGTCGCCTGGCAGGCCATCAATAACGTTCGATTTTGTGAAATGTTCGCTGACCAACCCCATACGCCTCTCCGCGTGGAATTGTTTCTGATCATAACTTACAATTCCTGCCGCTTCTTGGCCACGGTGTTGTAAAGCGTGAAGTCCTAGCGCTACAAGTGCTGAGGCGTCTGGGTGTCCATACACGCCAAAAATGCCACATTCTTCTCGGAGGGTATCACCATCCCATATATCAGCGCTCATTCACGTCTTCTTTATTTCTGATGGAGATCAAAGCTACGCGGTACCAATACTTTATATAACGAGTATGATTGACTGTCTTGTTTTTTGTTTTCGTATGCGACTTTTCCTTGTTTTCGTTGATTTACGATGTTCAAAGGATTGCTTATCATTCATTATAAGTCGAATTTTTAAACAGAATCGGGCATGGTGGTTTATTTCATCAAATAAAAACGTTTGCTTTATGTTTTTAAAGCCTACCCCGTTTCAATGAGGTTCCGTTATAACTTTCGCTTCCAAAAGATTATTTATCTCGTTTTCTGAGTAACCAGCCTCAATTAAAATTTCTCGGCTATGTTGCCCGAGCTGGGGCTGCATTTTGCGTATGGTTGATGGGTTTTGTTTGAAGCGAATTGGAGGATCCGTCATTCTAATTGGTCCTTCGCTTGGATGTTCCTCTAACCGCCAAAACCCTGTGGCCTTGAGTTGTTCGTCGTCTAATAAGTCTTCCAGGGAATTAACCGCAGTCACTGGGATAGCTGCTTCATTTAGTGCCACCTTCCATTCTGCCGTGGTCCGTGTAGCAATAACTTCGCCTAACCAATCATATACCTCCTGTGCATTATCTACCCGAGCGGACTGGCTAGAGAATCTTGGGTCATCCTTTAATCCGGGTTGGCCTGCAATTTCAAACATACGTCGCCAATTCTCATCGCTATATGGAAGTACTGCTAGAAAACCATCCTTAGTTGCGTACGGACGTCTTCCGGTATTGAGTAGTCGAGCATACCCCATTTGGCCTTCACGCGGTTCAAACGCAGCGCCATATAAATGTTCTATCATTACATTATCTACAAGGCTTTCGAACATTGGGACCTCGATAGATTGTCCTTTTCCATTTCGCTCTCTACACACGAGTGCGGCTAAAACTGCTGCTAGCAAGTTGTATGATGTCGTCTTATCTGCAACGATTGTCGGCACAAAGCGAGGTTGATCGGAAACCACTTGTTGCAGAGAAGCAATGCCAGATGCAGCTTGGATTATATCATCGTAGGCTGGGTCGTTGGCCCTTGGCCCATCTGCCCTGAACCCGTAGGCCGCGCAATAAATTAATTTAGGGTTATTTGCAGTAAATCGTTCAAAACTCAGTTCTAGTTTTTTAGCAACCTTTGGTCGCATGTTGTGCATAAAAACATCCGCGGTATCAACTATCTTTAAAAGTGCATCTTTTCCTTCCCGGGTGCGGAGATCGAGCACAATGCTTCTCTTGTTTCGATTAGTTGATAGAAAAACAGCACCCATTCCTGGGTTTTTTCTGGGACCCATATTGCGCGTAACATCCCCTTGAGGTGTTTCGATTTTTATAACATCTGCCCCCATATCTCCAAGTGTTTGAGAGGCCCAGGGACCAAGTATCACAGTCGTTAAGTCGACAATTCGTATTCCGTCTAATGTGCCGGGCATATTACGTTCCGTTACTTTTAAATGATTGAGCTCTTCAACGTTAGTTGTTATTTAATAGAGAACTCTAAAAAGTTTATTTCTCGAGTTCTAGTAAGAAATTCATGTTAGCTCATTTATGATGCAAAAATTGTTATGTAATTGGGTGACTAATGTGCTTGATGAAGCGATTTAAATAGTTTTGGAACCTGTTATTTTTTTGCTTTATGTTATAGGTTTTTCATGCAGAAGAAAAAGGGCATCGTTCCTAATCGCCTGAATAAGTTTCACGATTAATTTTATCGTGCGTGTTGGAAGCAGTTTGACTTTGAAACGATCTAAAACGGTACAATTAAAAACTGCTCGAGGGAGAACCGCTTCTTCGCAAAGATGGTTACGCCGTCAACTAAACGACCCTTATGTGCAAGAAGCACAGCGTCTTGGTTACAGATCTCGGTCTGCCTTTAAGCTTATACAGTTAGATGAAAAATTTGGGCTGTTACATAAAGGGCAACGCGTTGTTGATTTGGGAGCCGCCCCTGGCGGTTGGTCGCAGGTGGCCGCAAACCGAGTGATTCAAAAAACTTCCGGACAAATTATTGGTCTAGACCTCTTGCCGATGGAACCAATCCCCGGCGTAACACTTATACAGGCCGATTTTATGTCTCAAGATGGATTAGAGGGTTTGATGGAGATTTGTCCCGATGGAATTGATCTGGTCATCAGCGATATGGCGGCGCCTACTACGGGTCATGCCCCGACTGATCATATTAGGACGTCAGCATTGTGCGAAGCCGCATACGATTTCGCCATTGATGTACTAGTGTTGGATGGCGTGTTTCTTGCCAAAGTATTTAAGGGTGGTAGTGAACATATGTTATTGGAGAGGATGAAAAAAAACTTTAAATCTGTTCGGCATGCAAAGCCAGCGGCCAGCCGAGCAGAATCCCCCGAGACATATGTTATCGCAAAGGGTTTTCGTGGAATTTGATATATTTTGCCTTTTATTTGATAACGACTGAAAACTTACTTGGCTATTTTTGTAGAAGATGTATATTGCGGCGTCACTGCTGTTGCTGGAGGCCTAAATGCAAATACGTGACGCGTTAACATTCGATGATGTGCTTTTAGAGCCAGCTCACTCTACTGTTATCCCCGCTAGGGTTGATACAAATACAAAATTAACGAAAGAAATTGGGCTCGGTATACCATTAGTTTCCGCAGCTATGGACACTGTCACGGAAAGTCGACTTGCCATAGGAATGGCACAGTTGGGCGGGCTTGGTGTAATTCACAAAAATATGACAATCGATAGACAGTCCTCAGAGGTTCGTGCAGTAAAGAAATTTGAAGCAGGGATGGTAGTTAATCCAGTTACGATCCATCCCGATCAAACCTTAGCTGATGCATTGCATCTTATGGAGCACCATAAAATCAGTGGTATTCCTGTGGTTAGAAGACGCACCGATAAATTGGCGGGTATAATAACAAACAGAGACGTGCGATTTGCAACCGAGTTAGCTCAGCCGGTCAGCGAACTAATGACTAAACGTGTGATCACTGTTCAAGAAACAGTGACAAGCGATGAAGCCCGTCAGTTGTTACACAGGCACCGGATCGAAAAATTAGTTGTTATCAATAAGGATCAAAAATGTGTCGGTTTGATAACTGTTAAGGATATTGAAAAAGCACAAAACTTTCCGCACGCCTCCAAAGATGGGCAGGGGCGGTTAAGAACAGCAGCCGCAACAGGGATTGGAGATGAAGGCGTGGAGCGGGCTGCCGCTTTATTCGACTCTGAGGTAGACATTCTAGTAATTGATACAGCGCATGGGCATTCACAAAATGTATTAGATAGCATCAAGCAAATCCGTAAATTGTCGAACTATACACAAATTATTGCAGGCAATATCGCAACAGCGGAGGGGGCAAAAGCGTTACTTGATGCAGGTGCCGATGCGATTAAAGTTGGGATAGGGCCCGGCTCTATTTGCACAACCAGGATGGTAGCTGGGGTCGGGGTGCCACAACTAACAGCAGTGATGGATGCTGTCGACGTCTGTAAGAAGGCAAATATACCGGTTATATCAGATGGCGGCATCAAGTATTCTGGAGATTTAGCTAAAGCGATAGCTGCCGGAGCAGATTGTGCCATGCTAGGCTCACTTTTTGCTGGTACAGATGAAAGTCCCGGAGAAGTTTTTCTACATCAGGGACGCTCCTATAAATCCTACCGCGGTATGGGTTCTATGGGTGCAATGGCAAGAGGATCGGCCGATCGTTATTTCCAAGAGGAGGTATCTGACCAACAGAAATTTGTTCCAGAAGGGATAGAAGGGCAGGTGCCTTACAAAGGCCCTATATCGGCGGTTGTCCATCAATTAGTAGGTGGGCTGAAAGCGGCCATGGGGTATACAGGTAATGCTAGCATTATTGACATGCAAACTAAGAGCAAGTTTTTACGCATTACTAACGCAGGCCTTAGAGAGAGCCATGTGCACGATGTTACAATAACGCGGGAAGCTCCCAACTATAGGCCAAATCTGTGATCCCATCTGCACGTATAAATGCGACTATTGAGATCCTTGAGAAAGTAGATAGAGGTTCGTTAAATATCGATAGAGTTACCTCATCATATTTTCGGCAAAGACGCTTTGCAGGCGCAAAAGACAGATCTTTTATAATACAGCTAGTTTACAGTTTAATACGGAACCGAATAAAGATTAATTGGTGGCTTAATAGGCTTGGTTTGGTAATTAGTCCTCGCTCCCAGGTAATCGCTGGTTTGGCTTTGTTTAATGACGGCCCTGCAGAGGATATAGAAGATTTATTCAAAGAGGGAGAACATTCTACTGGCTTGTTAGTTGATGAGGAAGGACATCTAATTAAAGAATTGGTAGCCCAATCAATATTTAATGAAAATATGCCAGATAATGTCAAGTACGAATGCCCTAACTGGATTGCGGATAGACTTCGACCAATTTATGGGGATGACCTTAATTCTCATCTGGAGGCTTTGAATACAGAAGCTTCCTTTGATTTGAGATTGAATACGTTAACAAACCCCAATCGAGAGGGTATTCGACAGGCGTTGAAAAAGCAGGGACTTAAGACAGAGTTAACGGCTTATTCACCCTTTGGTTTGAGGAGCCATCGAAGACGACGACTTGACGGAACCAAGTACTTCAAATCTGGCTTAATAGAGGTCCAAGATGAGGGCTCACAAATAGCCGCCTTATTAGTCGGCGCGGCTCCCGGCATGCAGATCATTGATTTCTGTACCGGAAGTGGCGGAAAAGCACTAGTCATGGGTGGGCTAATGCAAAATACTGGTCGAATAGTAGCTATGGAAGTATCGCAAAATAGACTGAAAAAAGCAGGTATTCGGATAAGTAGAGCGGGTTTACACAATATCGAGCGGAAATTGATAAACGATGAGAACGATAAAAAAATTAAAAGATTAGCTAAAAAATTTGATCGGGTTCTGGTCGATGCGCCATGTACGGGGACTGGTACATGGAGAAGAGCCCCTGATACAAGAGCAAAATATAATGATCTAGACTTAGAAAATATGATGTCGTTGCAGGATAGAATACTTGCCAGTGCAGCTCGCCTTACAAAACCTGGAGGTTGTCTCGTATATGTGACGTGCTCGCTGCTCCGGGAAGAAAATGAAGACCGAATTACCGCACTTCTCGCGCGCCGCAAAGATTATACGATCTTGCCAATCCCAAAAATATGGGATGAGCAAGTCACAGTTAAGGGTGGAGGTATATGCCCAACAAACTTGGAAATGTTGCGCCTAACTCCCAAAGAACATAACACAGACGGGTTTTTTGCCGCGGTTTTGAGACGTGATTTAGATTAATGCTCTTACTCTTGGTTCTTTAACTTTATTGTTTCGTAAAATTCCCCAAATTGAGCACATATGGTAGTATCAAAGGAGGGGGAAGAATATGTCGACTGAAGCAAAAGGATTTTTGAACTCCTTAGATGATAGAGTGGCGGAGATAATTGAAAATTGCGTCAGCTGTGGGGCCTGTGCCGACGTCTGCCCAACACCTAAATTAGTAAATATTCAAACGATAGAACCGGTTGACCTCGTTAACGGTGTGCTGGATATTTTGCGGAATGTTGAAGTTAAAGAAGAGGCCAAAGTTTGGTCGACAAAATGTTGCGGAAGCGGTTTTTGCCAGTCTGCTTGTGAGTATGGTATCAACCCAAGGTTTATGCTGGCGATGGCGCGAAAAACATTAAATGGAAAAAAACCAGAAGAAATACGCCGTGATGCGGGGAAAAATGCTTTTAAAAAAATGAGTAGGGGGGTCCGTGTATTATCGCGTCTTCAACTTCCTCCTAAAATTTTAGAAAAAATTAGTCCTCGCTCCCACCCAAAATTGGAAACTCCTCCAGATGTAGTTTTTTATACTGGATGCAATATGCTTAAAACGCCACACATCGGGCTCTTATGTTTGGATGTGTTAGATCGGTTGAATTTGACCTATGAAGTTCATGGAGGACCGTCCAACTGTTGCGGTATTTTGCAATTTAGGCCGGGGGATACTGAAAATGCCGGTCGTCAGGCCTTAAAGACAATAGACAGATTAACACAGGCAAATTCTTCGAAAGTTTTATCCTGGTGCCCAACCTGTCAGATACAATTTACTGAGGTGGCTAAGCCAAGCTTGAAGCTGGATTCTGAGAATACTTTCGATATGACTATGTTCCCTGTTTTTCTGGCAGACAATTTAGATAAGTTGCAACCCCTCCTAGTGAACAAGGTAAATAAACGTGTGGCAGTTCATGAATATGCTGGAGAGCTTGGGGTCATGGACTCTGTGCGTACGTTGCTGAAATTAGTGCCAGGAATTGAGCTAGTAGATCTTGGACACAAAAGTGCAGGCTATACGGGTACAGCTCTCGCGGAAATGAAAGACTATCAAAAGCAAACGATTGCTAAAACACTCCAAAAAGCGGAGGACATGAAAGTCGATATATTAGTTGGTGTATATCATAATGACCATCGTGAGTTCAGTGGTCATGAAGCCGCGTGGAATTTTAAAGTGGCCAATTATATGGAAATTTTAGGGGAAAGTATAGGTGTTGACAGACCCGATATATTTAAACAACTGAAGTTAATGGGGGATGTTGATGCCATTATCTCCAGTGCAAGTGATTTGATTAAAGAACATGATTTATCACTTTCTGAAGTAAGGGAAGTTATTATATTCGATATGCTTAACGATCAACAACTTCCTATAGATAAAAGCTTGCACCCGTGATTTAAATTTTACTAGAAGCCAAAACCGAACTATTTTTTCGCGATCTCTTCTTCTGTGAAGTTGTATTGTGCCTGGGCTGTTTTTACATCAATTAAACCCATCTTTAAATCTTCTCTAATTTTTTTGGGATCTCTTTCTTTAGGGTCTCCGAATCCACCGCCGCCCGGCATATTAATGACGAGACGATCTCCAACTGGAATAATTTGCCGACCCATTCCTTTAAGTTTCATTCCAGACTCGAGCCCGACTGATCCATTTGCCCCTGGTCCACCGCCTTTTCGACCGCGCGCTGGATTTTTAATGCGATCAAACGTCGCGAAGATTGCAAATTCAGCATCCTGACGATTACCTAGAACCATAGTTTGTCCGAGACCTCCTCTATATTTCCCTGGACCTCCTGAGTTTTGTCTTAATTCTTTCTTCCAGATGACTATTGGGGTGATCGCCTCCAATACCTCGCATGGCACATTTCTTACACCGCTGGGAAATGGCGTTGCTGATAAGCCGTCTTTATAAGGGCGAGCTCCCGCACCACCGCTATGAAAGCTCATTGCCATAAAAGTACTTTTGCTCAATTCGACATCTGGAGCTCTTGCAGTTATTCCGTGTCCCGCACCCAATCGCAAATTCCAAAGACAAGAAGTGCCTTCTGCGGGGACCTTTTCTGGGAGAAGTTGATGCAAACAGCCAAAAACTACATCGGGTAGCATATGTCCTACAGACGATCGGGCAACAACAGCGCATGGATGGGGTGCATTTACGATACAACCTTCTGGAGCCTTAACTAAAATATGCTCTAGGGATCCGGCATTATTTGGTACATCTGGTGCTATCACACATTTGACGCCAAAGCTTGTATAAGCATCCGTATAGCATTTGGGGACATTTATTCCAAAGTCGGACACAGGTGATGTGCCTTCAAAATCAACCACTACCTTATCTCCAGATACCTCAAATGAGGCATTTAATACTATTTCTTCGTCGTAACCATCCATGGTCATTTGGTTAAAAACTTTTTTAGTAGGTAGTTTGGCAATAGCTATACACATTGCTGATTTCGTGCTGTTTATTATAGTCTTGGCTAGTTCATCTAAGTCGTTTAGCTCATATTGTTCCATCATTGAAATAAGACGCCTACTACCGACATCATTACAATTTGCGAGTGCGTAAATATCTCCCTCTACTTGTTTTGACTCACGACAGTTATGATGAACAAAGTCTAACAATGTTTCGTTAAGTTCGCCGGCTTTCATAAAATACATTAAAGGAATGAATAAACCTTCATGATAAATCTGCTTGCTATCAGGCGCCATTCCCATCCCGCCGATATCTACAACATGCGTTGTGCAGGCAAAAAGAGCTACCAGTTTTTTGTTTTTAAAAGTTGGCGTCACCACAACAATATCATGTAGGTGACCCGTCCCCTTCCAGGGATCATTCGTAATATAGATATCGCCCTCTGCCATAGTGCTCAGAGGAAATTTATCAATGAAGTGTTTTACGGATAACGCCATAGAATTAATGTGACCGGGCGTTCCCGTCACCGCCTGAGCTAACATTCGGCCTTTTAAGTCAAACACTCCAGCAGATACATCGCCAGCTTCTCTTGTGGAAACACTGAATCCTGTACGAATAAGTGTTTGAGCTTGTTCTTCTACGATAGTGATCAACCGATCCCACATGACCTGATGTCGAATAGTTTCATCCGTCATATATCCGCTCCCCTTGCGATTAATTCTATGTAGTTCAAGTTATTGATATAACCGATGAAAAGGTCAGAAAGGTAAGTCGACGTTTCATCTTCAATTATGAGAGCGGGTCCTTCAATCTTATGACCAGCCGTCAGGTCCTCTCGATTGAAGACAGGGATATTTTCAAATTTATTCTTTTTTGTATTAAATACCTTCTGGAGCTTTTTAGATTCTGTTTTGGAGTAAGTTTTTATCGAGGGTTGAAATTGAGGTAGAGCACGATCAGTTCCTAGGGTGAGCGACCATGTCATCGCCTCGACACTCAAATTAGGGATCGTTCTCCCAAATAGCTTTTTATATTCAGTTTCAAAAGCATTGAAGAGCGTTTTTGAATCATTAGGGGCTAATTCATCGTTGGCTATTGGTACAGCAATTTCATGGCCTTGGCCTTTATATCTCATGAAAACGGTTCTTGTTTGTTTGAGGTTGGACGTCTCAGCCGCAAGGATGACTACTGATTTGGATTCTTCAAACATGCTTTCAAAGAGTTCATTGATTGGTTTTGCATCGAAATTATCAAGTTCCATATAAAAACTTCGGGCAACTTCATAGGCAATGTTAGCTCTTAAAAAACCAACAGCTGAACCTACACCGGCTGATGTCGGAATTATTATCCTCTCAATTCCTAGAGCCTCTGCCAATTGACAAGCATGTAATGGGGCAGCGCCTCCGAAGGCAATGATTGAACGATTTTTCTGATCTTTACCGAGTTCTATCGCGTGCACACCGGCTACGTTTGACATGTTTTCGTCTACAATCTGAGATATCCCTGATGCCGCTGTTTCAGTTGGAATATTCAGTTTGGAACTTATGATTTGATCGACAGCGTATGTTGAAAGCGTCTCATTAAGTTTTACTTCCCCTCCAGCAAAACGTTTTGGGTCGATCCGGCCTAATACTATATCCGCATCTGTGACGGTTGGTTTGTTCCCGCCCTTATCATAGGCGGCTGGACCTGGCGATGATCCTGCACTTGAAGGCCCAACCCGTATTCTTCCAAGGTTATCCACCGTCGCTATTGAGCCTCCGCCGGCTCCAATTTCCACCATATCGATTACCGGAATGCGCAGAGGAAGCCCACTTCCTTTTAAAAAGCGATATTCTCTAGCCACCTCAAAACTTCGAGAAAAATGAGGTTCGTAATTATCAATATAACAGATCTTTGCTGTAGTGCCGCCCATATCAAATGAAAGAACCTGCTCCAAGGCGCATTCTGCTGCGATCTCCTTTGCTAAAATCGCTCCACCTGCAGGACCTGACTCGACCAGGCGAATTGGCAAGTCTCTCGCCGTATTGACAGTTGTCATACTGCCACTAGACATCATTAGTAAAAGTGGAACATTATATCCAGAAGAGTTTAAAAGCGTTTCTAGGCTTTCAAGATAGCCTCGCATAAGCGGTAAAACATATGCATTTGCAACAGTTGTTGAGATACGGTCATACTCACGTATCTCTGGAGACACTCGAGACGATAAACTAAGAGGTGTGTCAGGCATTATACTTTTCACAATATCTGCAACCCTGTCCTCATGGGAAGGATTCGCATAGCAATGGAGCAGCCCAATTGCTACTGCATCTACCTTTTCATCTTTTAACTTGGCTATTGCTTTAGTTACTGAGGCTTCATCAAGGGGCAGCAATATTGACCCATCGGCAGCGATACGTTCAGTAATCCCTATACGCAAGTGTCGCTCAACTAGAGGTTTGGGCCTCTCCATAAAGAGATCTGATTGCTCAAAACGATGTTCATATGCTATCTCAAGACTATCTGAAAACCCGTCTGTTGTTATGAGGCCAACTTTTGCTCCTTTTCGTTCTATCAAAGCATTAGTTGCCAGTGTTGTGCCGTGGATGATTACATCAACATCAGATGGTGATAGCCTGGCTAAATCTAGGACTTTTGAGGCCGCTGCCATGAAACCATTCGCGGGATTGTCTCGAGTAGTCAAAACCTTACTTGTGTAACGTTTTGAATCATTTTCTAGAACGGCATCTGTGAATGTCCCGCCTATATCAATCGAAAGGCTAATTGGCATGATTTATTAATCCAAAAAGTAAATACAAATAGATGCGGTAATCATTTATTATCCTTCATCCATTATTATCTGTGCCAACGCGTCAGGTTCACTGAGCATAGGATAGTGACCCGTTTGTATCTCATGCCATTTAGCCCCCAAGGTTCTGGCTGCTCTCTCTTGGTGGCTTTTGGGAGGATTGATGCTTTCGCTACAATAAACCACTGAGGCCTTCCAAGGGAGCGACCAAAATTCTTTTAATTCAACTGGGTTTTCCATGCACGCTATTGGTTGCATAGTATATCTTTCAATAGCCCAACTCTTTGTTGGTTCTCCGAGATCTTTAAATAACCTGTTAACTACATCATGCCTTGGCGGACCTGAAGTGAGATCAGTGTTAATCGCAGTTTCCCTTTTCACAAAGTCTGCAATTCTTTCACCATCCATTAAAGCTAGGGCATCTGCGAATACAAGTCGTTCTACTCGATGACGGGCTAATTCAGCAGCTTTAGCCATCACCATTCCCCCGTAACTTGTTCCAACCAGAACTGCATCTTTGATGTCTTCGTAAAATAATAGATTTGCTATTTCATCACCGTGCGTTTCTGTTGTGATGCCATTACGGACTTGGTGTGATCTTTCGGCGCATCCGTCGAGCGTTGGCGTAAAGACGTTGTTTCCCTCACGCCTCAGAATTTGTGCAACGGGTTGCCATATCCAGCCACCCTGATAGGCGCCATGTATCAAGACGATATTTGCCATTAATCATTTCCTTCCAACGATATTTACATCTGCTAGATTTTCATAAATTTTTACCACTGCGCTCGAATCCTTTTTATTGAGTCCCGCCGTCCGAGCCATTTGATAAACCTGTTGACTTACGTTTGCCATTAGCGTTGGAACGCCGATTTGCTTCGCATATGCGGTTACTAATTCTTGATCCTTATACACGATATCCATTGTCCCGCCCGGTTCAAAGTTATCCTCTATTATACGGGGTACTCTTAAATCAACGGCCGCACTTGCACCCGAGCTGGTCTTTAGAACACTGAGCATTGTCTCGAGGCCGATACCTGATTTCACGCCAATCGTTAAACCTTCAATAAGCGTTATCGTATTGGTAATGCCCAGCATATTATTAATCAGTTTCATTATAAGCCCTTTACCGAGCTCTCCAATGTGAAAAACATTGTTTCCCACTGCATCAAAGATATCCTGGCATTCATTAAATACTTGTTTTTCTCCACCAACTATTACTGAAAGAGTTGCCTTGGCAGCTCTTCCAGTTCCACCGCTAACCGGAGCATCAAGCATTTTTATACTTTTTTTATCTAAATCTGCCCCAATACGTTTAGCGACGAGTGGGTCGATCGTTGACATGCAGATGACAATACTTCCATTGCTTGCCCCATGTATTATGCCATCAGGCCCACATATTACATCATTTGCTTGATCAGTAGTTTCTACTAAGCAAACAATTCGGTCTGCCATTTCTGCAACTTTCATAGGTGACGAGGCTACTAACGCGCCAGATTCCGAAAGAATTTTTGTTTTACTAGCGTCAATATCATGGATTACAAGGGGAATACCCGCCTTGAGTATATTTTGGGCCATTGGATGACCCATTGCTCCTAAACCAATAAATCCGGTTTTTTTAGTCACACTGACCCCCGCTATTTTTTTGAAATAGTATTTATGGTATCATAAACAAATCGGCGGTCGTTTAGGATAAAAAAGGTTGAATTTTCTGTTTTGATCGCAAATTATCGTATGCAAGCTTAATGCGCGATTATACCAAGTATTTCATTGAGATAGTTTTATACATTAAAAATTCTCTGCCGGCAGCTATCTCAAAGTCAACCTGAAATCCTGTCTTCTAGTTCTTCTCTCATATTTATAGTATTCCCCCAAACCCAAAGTAAAAGCAGCGCCAGCAGACCCTCAAAGCAAATTATAATAAGCGCATTTGCGACGCCAAAGCTCTCGGCCATCCATCCAACATTAAAGAAACCGATAGGTCCGGTTCCAATACACAGTGTTAATACACCCAAAACACGACTTCTGTATTGAGGTGGAGCTGCAAGATACGTTAATGTGCCTTGCATCGCAGCAAAGCAAGCACCCGCAATCCCGATTATGGTCAGTGCTACTGTGCTTGCATAAAAAGAATGGATTGGCCCGCCGGCAACAAAGGTTAAAATTGATAAATATCCCACTCCCGAGAGGTAGACGATAGTTCCTCCAAGATAAATTTGGAAAAAATTTTCTTTATCGGCAAAACGCGTTATGAGAAGAGCTCCAATGAGTGCGCCAAAGCCTTCCATACTAGAGAGAATGCCTACAAAGAATGGTGATAACCCTAACTCTTCGCGACCGATTATTGGGATCATAGACGTAAATGGAAAACCCCAAATATTAAAAATAACAGTGATAATTAATATTCTCTTGAGAACCTTATCTCTCATTACAAACTGTATGCCACTTGAAAAATCACGAAAAAATGAAGGGGCTGCTGGTTCAATAGCTCTGCCGGGCAACGTGGCTAATAATACTAAGATTAAGCAGACGGCATACAGGACTCCACTAAGCCAAAAAATTCCAAACATTCCTACAATCTGTAGCATACCTCCGCCTAAGAGCGGGCCAAGCATGCGTGTCGCATTTCCAGTAGCCGAGTCCAGTCCCATTGCCTTTGAGACATTTTGACCTGCCAGATCTCCAAGAAGACGACGCCTGATTGGCATATCAGTTGCCCAAAAAATTCCGCTCACAAAAGAAGCAAGCGCTAATAAAAAATAGGATAAATCACCGGAAAACGCAGCTAGACTCATTATAATTTGAAGAGCTGTAATTAAAAAAATTGAACCGCTTAACAATAGCTTCCGACTAATCTGGTCAGCGAAAACTCCTATAAAAGGACCAAATAAAATTAATGGGAGCATCCAAAGGATCGGAATAGCGGAAACCATAAGAGGGGAGCCAGTTATTTCAAAAGAATAGACACCAAAGGCGAGGAGTTGAAACCAACGAATGACGCCTGTGACACCACCGACTAACCATATACAAAGAAAGTTCTGGTCACTCAGTAAGGCCCTAATAGGTCTGTTCTCATCTACCCGTGTTGGATTGACGGCCACTATTGCTCCCATGAATAACTTAAAGGATGTTAAAGTTGGGTTATTGATAGTTTAATATATAACTGTTAGCTTCATTGTTATTGATTTGTACACATTTAATATGCTGCAAGATAACACCTTTTTGTCTTAAGTTGTTGATCTGGAAAATTATTCACAAAAGTTTTATTAACCTAGAGACGAGTTTACGTTTTGAAACTAAAGCAAACGTTGAAGTTTTTGATTTGTATTGGCTTGCTTGGTTCGGTCTTATTAGCGGCGTATGAGATATTTTTCTGGTTTACGCACGTCTATGAGAATGATGCCCGCGTTCAAACGGACCTGACAAAAATATCGGCTCAAGTGAATGGCAAAATAGAACGTGTTTTGGTGCAAGAGGGCAACTCAGTTCGAGAAGGTCAAGCCCTTGTAAAACTAGCCGATGATGATATTCGAATTCGGGTGAAGGCTTTACAATCCGATTTAGGATTAAAAAAGGCTGAAAAAAAGAAATTATTAGCAGAGAAATATGTTTTCGAAGCAGAACTTCAGTCCCAGCTTAAGACACAGAAAGAGGTTATAAAACTTAGGAACCTTGAGTATTCCTCGGTTAAAGACAGATTGGCTTTGGCCGAAAAAAACCTGGGTCGAGTAAACTTCCTTTACCAAAAAGAGTTAATATCAGAAGACAAATTCATGTCCGAAAAAGATAAAGTCCTCATTTTACGGGGGGAAAAAGAGCTAAAACAAGCAAGAATTGATGTAGCTAGACAAGAGTATCAACAATTAAAAACCACTAATAAAAAAGTGGAAGTAATTTTAGAAAGAATAAAAATAATTGAACTGGAGCAGGGTCGTATAGAAGATAACATACGGTTGGAAGAAGTTGAATTAACGTACCGCCATATTCTGTCGCCAATAAATGGGATGATTGGAAGAATCCATCGCTTTAAAGGTGAATATGTTGAAGACGGTAATACAATACTCTCCTTACATAATCCAAAAGTATTTTGGATTGAAGCCTATGTTGACGAAAGTCAAATTCGACATGTTGCGCGCGGCAAAAGTGTATTAATCGACTTTGAATCGTATCCGTTTGAAGACTTTTATGGCAGGGTGGAGCATGTTGGTAATTTAACCACAGCCCAAACAGGCGTGAAAACAAGCAGTTCAAAAAGCAGTTTTAGCAGTGGGGTTGAGCGCGTTCCAGTTAAGATATCTATATCAAACTCGCCCCCAAACCTCACTCCTGGAATGCGAGCGAGTGTCAACATTCGTATTTATGAGAATATCAAGCTCTGGTAATAATGACTGGAGAACACTCAAAGCCTTATGTCATGTCTTTCAAAGCACCATCGATCTGCCAGTTGCAGAATCCGCGGTAAATCTTCCTCAAGTATCCATTGTTCTCTGACTAGCTGTTTTGCAGCGCTCTCGATAGCTTTTAAATAGCCAAACTCGTCACCATAGCGATCTAAAACGGATTTTCTTGGATCCCCGGTTGATTCTGCAATTTCTTTAGTTTCTGGGAACTCGATAGTACTGCCAGAAAATTCATGCATGGCGCCTTCTCCAAAAAAACGAGCGCGTAAATTCCAACCCGTATATGTTGCGAGAGGAGCAGATACCATTGGCGCTCTGATGCCTGCAATGTCATTCCCGTCTATATCAACCGCTGGCACCAAAACTGTGTAGCCTTTTTCATTGTGAATAATTGGAGGTAGTTGGCTGATAATACCTTGAGAAGCCATTGGTCCATAATCATATAAAGGCAAAAGATTCGGATTTTTTGGAGTATTAATACCCGGAATATTGGGGAATTGCTCCCGCCATTTATTGATAGTAATTAATGTGCCGTCTGTCCTTCGAGGTACTTTATTTTCTGGCGGTGCTGTGCCCTTTGTCGCCCAGTTGTCCAAGGCGTCCAGCATTCTCCTGAAAAACATAGATGTTTGAACAACGTTACTTGGGTTTTGACAAATTCCCCGAGTGCTGCGTCCTTGAAGTGGATCTCCAACATGTTGTGCGCTTGCCCAAAAATATAGCCGAACATTTTCTGGCATGGCTAAGTCGTTTCCTTGTGTGTCAGTATGAACCAAAGAACCGCGGCGTTGCCAATACTCTGTGCTTGTTTGACTGTGAAAGATTAGCGGGTCGGTTTCGGGTCGCTTGCATATTGCGTCGGATTGTCCTGTCAGATGATCCTGCGACATAGCGTACGAAAAGGGAAATTGGTCGGCAATATTACTATGATCCTCGTATTGCTGTCCTGCTGGCACAACAGCGTTACAGAACCGGTGATTTAACCACATTTTACCTGCGCCCGCCACATGGCTTAAGACACCGTCAAAAACCTTTCGGCCTTCGAGGTCTTCATTGAAACCAAGGTATATGGCGTCTCTAATGCACCGTCCAGTCTGAGATCTCCCAAAACAATATGCTGAGGTTATCTTTATTTTGGCTAGCGGGTTTTTATCATCTTTTTCGTATCTCAAAAAACTGATGACATCTCTAACTGCTACATGCCCTAATCCCATTATAAGCGGGTCACTTGCAGTATAAATTAATTCATATATCCAGCCTGTCTCAAAAGTATCTGGTAAATGTATATGGCGATGAGATGGAACTAAGGCTGTTTCTAGGCCTTGAAAGTCTTTTCCTATCCCTCCCTCCTCACGAGCAAAAAGCCATTTGTCATTTGGGATTAACTGCCGTTGATCATGCGGGTATCTTCGCCGAGTAAAGGTAGCATCGTTAGTTTTTAGAGAAATAGTTGGATGGCTTCTTGTCGATACTTGTCCGCTTAGCGGAAATGTTTTCTTTCCAGGAGCCGATGCGATGAATTCTGCAAGAATGGTTCCCTTTATTTTTTCTTCACCATCTCGGGCAACGGGTAGATCCATAATCAATCGATTATTTCCAGGTAATAAGTCACCTTGCCACGCGGCCCACACAATGGTGTAGCCTTTACGAAAAAGGAAACCATTGCCGCAGTGATCCAATGTTTTAGGATCGTTGGATGCAACAGCGTCGTTGAAATACTGTAAAGCTCTTTTATTGCCGCGGTTCCCATAATCAAAAAAGAGTTTTCCACTGCCACGATTTTTATCAGTCGGGCTCAAAATAAAAATTTCGGTTGTAAAGCTAATTTTCCCTTCTTCATTAATTGGGGCATATTCTATATCCACGACTTTTGAATTGTGTGCTAATTTGGGATCGACTTTAATATGTGCCCAACCTTTTAGGATTTCGTATGAGCCAACTTCACCAAATTTGTAACCGTTCGCCAGCAATCCATGGTTCTTGAGGTCTAAAGAGATATTTTGGGTCATAATTGTACCTATGAGCTAAGTTGCATCTGCTTATGATAACGATAATCGAATTTATTGCGCGACAGATTCTTTAATTTAAGCATGCTGATGACGTTTATTTCAAATTTGTGTTAGGAAAATAATGATATGACGGAAAAATATAGCCATTGGCATCGCTATGGAGTCTAAAAAAGAAGACCTGACGCTGCTTGGCGTTAAAGACGCGATAGCCGCTCTTGAAAAAGGAGTTTGTTCGTCAGAAACATTTATTGAATCCTGCCTCGCTAAAATAAATAGTAACGATGGTAAGTTAAATGGTTTCATCCACGTTGAGGCTGAACAAGCTGCACGTGACGCATTACAGAGTGATAATCGGCGAAAAAATGGAACTCTATTATCACCTCTGGATGGGGTGCCATTAGCGGTCAAAGATAATATTGACATTTTGGGGCAACCGACGACTAACGGCTTGGGTATGCATTGGATTCCGTCTGAGGATGCCGCCGTCGTCAAATTACTTCGGAATAAAGGAATGATTTTTCTAGGTAAAACCAATATGCATGAAGCTGCACTTGGTGCTACGACGGATAATCCTCACCATGGAAAATGTTTTAATCCCTTGCTGGAAGGGCATACCCCTGGGGGGAGTAGTGGTGGATCCGGCGCTGTAGTGTCGGGTTATTTATGTCCCGCTGCTTTAGGTACAGATACGATGGGATCGGTGAGAGTGCCTGCAGCTTATTGTGGTATTGTTGGTTTTAAGCCAACAAAAAATTTCTGGAGTACTGAAGGTGTAACGCCACTTTCTGTGACCCTTGATACAATCGGGCCATTGGCGCGGTCTGTGTCTGATATCGCTTTATTGTCCGGTCTAGCTTTAAAAAATGTAGACGTAAAGAACTGTAATGTGGCGAGCCTAGAAAATTTTGATTATGCCGACATGGAAGACGAAATAAAATCGGGTTATGAAGGAACGAAAAGACTGCTGCTGGATGCAGGTGTAAGTATTGGACAGGTAAGGCTCTCAGATTATGACCCATCGAGCGCGAGACGAGCAGGGTTACTTGTTTCCGAGGTAGAGGCAGGTGTTTTATTGGAGGATTTTCGTTTAACGTCAGAGGAAGCATTTTCGCCTGAATTACAAGCAATGTTGGATTTTGGAAGACGAGCTCCAGCCTCTCGTTATTTCAATGCGATTCAGAAGGTACAGGCCCTAAAAAGAGAATTATGTAATATTTTTCAAAAACAGAAATTCCTAATTACCCCTACAACACCTCAGACACCTTTCCATTTTTCTCAAGAAACCCCAATTAATCAGGCTGATTTCACGGCTCTAGCTAATTTCTGCGGTTGCCCTGCGATTTCTTTACCGTTAAAGCGTAGTGAAGAAGAGAAACCGGTAGGTCTGCAGATAATGACAGCGCCAGGTTTTGATATTGACCTTCTCTCACTTGCCTTAGGCATAGAAAAATTAATTGCAAATAATTAAAGAGCTTACTTTTCACAGCTTGTTTTGATAAAAAATTATTCTTTAGTATTCCAGCATTTCAAATTATCTTTACTTATAGGTTTTTCATTAAGTAGTTTTGAGGAGGTGGCAGTGGCACTAATGCATTCAGAAGTGATAGAAAGCACCCCTTTCCCTTTTGACATAGGAAAGGCATCACCAAAAAAGTTGAGAGGTATATTTAGGACGGGCTCCTATCAAGGGACCACAGCTGGGATGTCGGATGGCTACACACAAGGAAATCTTGCAATAATACCTGAACGATTTGCCCTGGATTTTTCGAGATTTTGCCAACGAAATCCAAAATCGTGCCCAATAGTTGGGGTTTCCGATACGGGTAACCCATCGATGTTTACGCTTGGAGAGGATATTGATATTCGCACCGATATTCCAAGCTATAATGTTTACCGTGAAGGGCAGCTAGAAACTATGCAGCCAAGTGTCGAGCATTTGTGGGGTGATGACTCGGTCGCTTTTGTAATTGGGTGTTCTTTTTCATTTGAGGAGGCATTAACTCAAGCTGGGGTGCCCTTGAGACATCAGGAGCTTGGCCGAACTTGTCCCATGTATAGGACTAATATAGAAAACATAAGGTCAGGGCCCTTTGGCGGAACTATGGTTGTCTCGATGCGTCCTATGTCTGCTGCCGATTCAATTCGTGCGTCTGCCATAACAGCGCGCTTCCCTCACACCCATGGAATGCCTGTTCACATTGGCTCCCCGCAGGAAATAGGAATAAAAAACATCGAAAAACCGGATTGGGGCGACCCTACAGAGTTTAAGAATAATGAAGTGCCCGTATTTTGGGCGTGCGGCGTAACGCCTCAGAACGCTATTCAGGAAGCCGGGATACCGTTGGTTGTAACCCATACCCCAGGTTCTATGCTTATAACGGATTGTCGAAGTTCCGAAAATTAATGTTAACCCTCAACGAAAAAACCGACAGAAGAACTTTCTGTCGGTTTTTGTTTGAGTCTTTAATGATTTATCAATGATAAACTAGGGTCGGTAGCCAGGTTGCTAAATTTGGATAGGCGACCAACATCAATATCATTACAAGCATTGCGATTAAAAATGGTATCGCTCCAATAGCAACATCATTGAAATGTCCCCCCCGCATTCGAATGCCGTGAACAACGTATAAGTTCACGCCAATAGGGGGCGTAATGAGTGCAGCTTCCATTAACAGCGTAATAAGAATACCAAACCAAACATCGGAAAACTCAGGGACGCCCAGCGCCATAACAATTGGGAAAACAATTGGAACAGTTGTTAGCATCATCGATAAAGTTTCCATAAACATACCAAGAAACAAGTAGAAAACTATGATGAGTAAAACGGTTTGAACAGGCGTTAAACCTAAATCGCGGATGAAGTTAAGCATGGCCTGGGTTATGCCCATCATGCCCAAAACAAAATTCAAGAAAATAGCAGCGAAAACAATAAGCATGATCATAGCAGTTGTTCGCATTGTGCCTTCGAATGCTTCTTTCAACATCTTGATATTTAATGACTTAAATAGTGCAGCTATTATGAGCGCCATACATACGCCGATTGATGCTGCTTCGGTCGGGGTTGCCACTCCGCCATAAATCGAACCAACTACTGCTGTAAATAGCACGATAGGGGGCAGTAAGTCAGGCAAGCATCGTATTCGATCGCCCCAAGTTGTTTTGACTTTTTCGCCACCCCACGACGGGCGATAAATACATGCAACCACTATGGTTAACATAAAAAGACTAGATAAAATTATTCCTGGTATTATCCCTGCCAGATAAAGTTCAGGAACTGAAGTGTCAGTCAAAAGACCATATATTATGAGATTAATAGATGGGGGCACTAAAATTCCTAATGTCCCTCCCGCAGCTAATGACCCTAGGAATAGTCGTTCGTTGTATCCCCGTGCTTCAATTTCTGGATACGCAACGGTTCCAACCGTGGCTGCAGTAGCAACGCTGGAGCCAGAACTGGCTGCAAAAATGGTACAGGAGCCGATATTAGCATGCATTAGCCCACCTGGTAGCCAGGACAACCACTGGATCACCGCCGCGTACATACGACCGGCAATGCCAGCTCTCAGCATAATTTCGCCAAGTAGAATAAACATAGGAACGGCAACAAGAATAAATTCTTTACTTTTATCCCAATAAATTTCCGCTAACGCAGGGGTTAACACCCCGCCCATATTCAAATTATCCAGAACAAAACTTAAAATACCTAAAACAGCCGCAACAGGTACCGCCGATAAAACAAGGATTAATAATCCAATAACGATTAAAAACGGTGTCATGCGCCTAGTTTCCCGTACCTAATTTTTTTTCACTAACCATGGCAACGTCGATGCCATGTGTTTCCTCCTCCATGACTTCTGATATAGAGGGAACTCCTGCAATTTTTGCCACTAAATCCCAGTTTCTTTGCAACAGTGCCGTAAGGGAATAAATAAATACAAAAATCAGAGTTATAAAAAACAAAGCAAGACCGAAAAGCCAGAATAATTGAGGTATCCATTGTGGAGTGCCTAGTGTTGTTATTGACACCGAGTTGTTTACCCAGGAATCAACAAACGAAATTACAGCATAGTAACTCATTATGGACATGTAATAAAGTAATAGAGAGAGACCGATAACATCTAGAAACGCAGTTATTTTTCTTGGTATTAGATTATAAAGAGCATCTATTCTAACATTCGAACGGTGCAGTAAACAATACGAGTAGGCCATTGTGGTAGTCGCCGAGAAAACATAACCTGAATACTCGTCAGAACCACTCATTGTTATGGAAAAAAATTTGCGGGCAAAGACGTCAAGTGTCACCATAACGGCTGCTGCGAGAAGCGCCGCTCCCCCCACCCAAACGGCGTATTGTGAGATTCTCTCGAGGCGAGAATGGATTGCCTCAAACATTATCTACTGCTCCCTAATTGTTTATAATAAAGGCGCCGCAGTCGAACCGCGGCGCCAATCTATTTTTATTAGATAAAGTTTATAGCGATGCCTTCATGCCTGAAACTTTACCAATCGTTGCATTCCACTCATCAACACATTTTTGTGTGCCGCAACGCTTCGCCCATCGTTTTAGAACAAAGTTTTCCACAACATCCTTGAGTTTAGCTTTATCAGCAGCGGACGGTTCAATTACGGTCATCCCGCCAACTGGCCCACGAGGACAAGGTCCGTTTGCGTTACAAGCCATGCCGTCGTCGTCATTTGCCTGCGTGGACGCCCACATTTGTTCCTCTAACTCACCAATGTTTTTCTTGAAAAACGCTTTTGTCTCGGCATTTAAACCATTCCAAACTTTCAGGTTCATAGCCAAAACCGATGATGCATACCCCAATCTGATACGAACATTATGTGTTACAACTTGCCACCACTTTGCATTGTAAGCAGGCAGGGTTCCCGTTAGACCGCAGTCGGCAACACCTTTTTGAAGAGCAGGTACAACTTCAGCAAATGCTATTGTTACAGCAGCTCCGCCAACACCTTCAACGAAATCACCGAGTGTTTTACTGTAGGTGCGTATCTTCTTACCTTTTAAATCATCAAAGGTTACGTTTTTGATACTTTTGTCGCCTAAGTTACAGAACAACTGCTGACTTGGCCATGCATAGATCATGAGCAATTTAGCACCATACTTTGTCTCGAACTCTCGCTCAAGAATACTTCTGTAAGCTTCATTTGCTTTTCTGTAGCTCGCAAGATCCTGGATCACCCCAGCTAAGTCAGCGCCTTCGATTGTTGGACTGTCAGAAGCTATATAACCAGTTACAACGTGAGCTGCATCGAACACACCCAATTTCATGAGGCGCATAATTTCGAAGCCAGAAAGCCCCAATTCTGTCTGTGACTTTGCATTCGCGGTCAACTTCCCGCCAGAAAGTTTGGACAGTTTTTCATTCCAGAATGGACCCTCTCTCTCTTTCCAGTGATCAAGGAAACTCCATGTTCCCACAACTTTAAATTCTTTTGTATTAAGCTCAGCGGATGCTGACCCTGCTGTGGCAGTTAGAGCGAGAGCACCAATAGCGGCGCCTACAACTGCCTTACGTAGTGAAGTAAAATTCATAAACCCCTCCCAGGTTAGTTTGTGTCTAGATTGTAATGAACTCATTCTGACTGAGCAATAGTAATCAGAGTATTAATTTAAAGTTTTGGTTATATTCCTTCTTGTAAACTGGGTATTTCGTTAAATAGTTATAAAAAAGAAACCGTTTTGCCCTTTTGGTTATCCAAGTTGGGCGTTTAAACTCCTGTTGCGCAACTTCCCTTGAGCCCAAAAAAGATATTTAATAATCGAATGTTTAACTGCTGGAGTTTAGTCTATTCCATTTGGGACCCTTGTTGATTAATATGGTTTTGCAGTTGGTAGAAATTTTTTTGTATTCAGATGGGAAAGTGTGATGCCGAATATCAAGACTGATGATGGGGTTAGCCTATTTTATGAAGAGGCAGGAAGCGGAACCCCTATAATATTTGTTCATGAGTTTGCTGGAGATGTTCGAAGTTGGGAGCCGCAAATGCGCCATTTTTCAAGACGTTATCGTGCAATAGCCTATAACGCTAGAGGGTATCCGCCTTCTGAAATTCCGAATGACCCCAATAGTTACTCTCAAAAAAGAGCTTGTGATGACATAAGAGCCGTAATGGATGGTCTTGAGATAGATCTTGCTCATATCGTTGGTCTATCGATGGGTGGGTTTGCAACTTTGCATTTTGGATTTGATTATCCCGAGCGTGCTCTATCCCTAGTTGTGGGCGGTTGTGGGTATGGAGCGGAGCCTGATCAACGTGAAAAATTTCAAAATGAAACCCTTTCAACGGTGGATAAAATAAAAACTGATACGATGGCGGTAGCCGGTATTGCCTATGCTTCTGGTCCAACAAGGGTTCAATATGAAAACAAAGATCCACGTGGTTGGAAAGAATTTGAAACTCAATTACGCGAACATTCCACTGAAGGCTCGGCGAATACGATGATGGGTGTGCAGCGACTGCGCCCATCCTTGTATGATCTTGAGGATAAGATGCGCTCCTTAACCGTCCCAACCATGATAATTAATGGAGATGAAGACGAGCCTTGCTTGGATCCTGGGTTATTTATGAAACGTAATATTTCATCGAGCTCTTTAGTGGTGTTGCCACGCTCGGGACACACTATCAACTTGGAAGAACCAGCGATGTTCAATTGGTTTCTTGACGATTTTCTTCATCAAGTGGAATCGGGAAATTGGGGGCTACGGGATCCTCGCTCTCAAACTGGTAGTATTCTTGGCGATACTGCGAAAGGGAGCTAGGTATATGCGACTACTTGGACGTTCAGCGTTTATAACAGGTGCAGCAAAAGGAATCGGTTTAAGTGTTGCTAAGGCGTTTTCAAGAGAGGGGGCAACGGTAGCGCTTGCGGATATGTCAGGTGATGAAGCGATTAGACAGGCTTCCGGGATAGAGTCAGAAACAGGCAATAAGACACTCGGGCTAGAGTGTGATGTAGCAGATAAGCAGTCTGTCAAAAATGCCGTTGAGAGGGCCGCTGACGCTTTTGGAACTATTGATACCCTAGCATGCATGGCCGCTACAATGACGCCCAGGCATGATGTGGTGGATTTGTCGGAAGAGGAATGGGAAAGAACTTTAAGGGTTAATGTAACCGGCTCCTTCTTTGCTTGTAAATATGCAATCCCTTTGATGCGGAAGGCTGGACGCGGCTCTATAATATTAACAGCATCGCAAATGGGGCAGGTGGCTTGGCCGGGGTCTACAGCATATTGCACCACAAAAGGCGCTATTTTGCAGTTAGTAAAGGGAATTGCATTGGATCATAAGGATGAAAATATCCGCTGTAATAGTATCTCGCCAGGCGGAGTGGCAACAGATCGATTGCTCGCCCGTTGGGGTGATATGGAGACGGCCGAAAAGGAGTGGGGACCTAAACATGCACTTGGCAGGCTTGGTCAGCCATTTGAGATAGCGTCCGGAGCTGTCTTCCTCGCGAGCGACGAGTCAAGTTTCATGACCGGAGCGGACCTACTGTTAGATGGCGGTTATACTGCTTGGTAAAGATTGGAAATTTAAATGACAAATCTACCGATACTTGAACTTCGTCGAATTGAAGCGAATATAATCAAGCCAATTTACGACGAAATGGTTGAGCAACTCGGACAAGAGCAGGCTCAGAATATATTAGGCGCAGCGATAGAAAAGGCAGCGATCGATCAAGGGAAATCCTTGGCTGAAGGCGAAGAGAATGGCCCAAGTTTACGCGCCTTCATCTCCCTTTTTGAACGCTGGAAAATGGGTGGGGCGCTGGAAGTAGATGTACTGCATGAAGCAGATGATCAATTTGATTTTAATATTACACGATGCAGATATGCAGAGATGTATCAAGATATGGGAATGGGCGAAATTGGACACTTATTGTCATGTGGTAGAGATGGAGCCTTCTGTACTGGATATGACCCTAGGATCGAATTGGAACGAGGACAAACGATTATGGGGGGAGCCACCCATTGCGATTTTAGATATAAATTTAAGAGTTAGACTCAAAGTCACACTAAAAAATAGTTTTTAATTGTAGGTCTTCAACAAATATAAAAAAGTTAATTGTGGAGTTAAAGCATGGGTCCCTTGAAAGGTTACAAGGTTTTAGAATTAGCTGGAATTGGACCTGGTCCTATGGCTGCTATGTTATTGGCTGATATGGGGGCTACAGTACTACGTGTTGAAAGAGTCGAACCGGCAGCACTCGGAGTGCAGAGACCTCTTAACTGCGACATCACATTGAGATCACGGAAAGCAATTGCTTTGGATTTAAAAACCAAGTTGGGGGTCGAAAAAGTATTAAAGTTAGTTGAGAAATCAGATGCATTAATAGAAGGGTTTCGACCTGGTGTGACCGAAAGACTGGGGCTCGGGCCAAATGAATGCTTTGCTAAAAATCCAAAACTTGTATACGGACGAATGACTGGGTTTGGACAGGAAGGACCGATGGCTCAGGCGGCGGGGCATGATTTAAACTATATAGCGATGAGCGGTGCGCTCAGTGCAATAGGCCGCTCTGGGCAAAAACCGACGCCGCCTCTTAACTTAGTTGGTGATTATGGTGGTGGCGCATTATATCTTGTTGTTGGTGTGTTGGCTGCGTTATTGGAAACCCAGAAATCTGGAAAAGGGCAGGTGGTTGATGCGGCAATGGTAGATGGGGCTGCATCCTTAATGGCCGCGCCTTTTGGCATGTTTGCCGCTGGATTGCTTACTAAAGACAGAGGCACAAATGTTTTAGATTCTGGGGCTTATTTCTATGATTCTTATGAGTGTAAGGACGGGAAATTTGTTTCAGTTGCGGCGATTGAGGGCAAATTTCATGCAGAAATGTTCCGTTTGATGGAGCTCGATATAACTGAAGTAAAAGACCAAATGGATAGAGAGGATTGGCCACGACTTAAAAAAATGTTGGAAATGAAATTCAAGACAAAGACGCGAGACGAGTGGACAGCGGTTATGGGGGGCAGCGATGCCTGCTTCGCTCCAGTCTTAGAAATGGATGAAGTGGCCGATGATCCGCATAACTCCGAGCGTAGTACATTTATTCAAATAGATGGGGTAACCCAACCTGCGCCTGCGCCTAGATTTAGTAGAACGCCCAATCCAAAACCAACTGCTCCGGTGAAAGCAAATATGGTTGAAATTGAAGATGCATTGCAGGGGTGGTTGACAACAGAAGAACTTAATTCATGGTGATAAACCGCAATAAAGGCTAATAGATGCAGTATGAGCTAAGCGAGGATAACCAACGAATCCGAGACATTGTGCGCCGAGTTGCCTCGGAAAAAGTGGCTCCCCGCGCCGGGGAGATAGATGCAAAAGCTGAATACCCCCACGACATGTTTGATTTATTGAAGGATTTGGGACTTTTCACACTACCGTTCGACGAAAAATATGGAGGCATGAATAGTATTTTGAGTGCTTGCATTGCTATCGAAGAATTCGGAAGAGTCTGCTATAATACGGCGTATTTATTAGTTGTCCAATGGGTCCCCTTTGGGGCGATTCTAGCCGGCGGCTCCGAAGATCAAAAAGATAGATACCTACCAGGGTTAGCTGATGG
This sequence comes from SAR116 cluster bacterium AG-313-A07, assembly GCA_003284265.1. Lineage (GTDB taxonomy): Bacteria > Pseudomonadota > Alphaproteobacteria > Thalassobaculales > Thalassobaculaceae > UBA7326. The sequence goes on along the minus strand of QBVV01000002.1, from coordinate 99,269 downwards.
GTCACTGCGTGGTGCGTTTTCGACCACAGAATCTCAGAGTGGCTCTGATGTTGGCGGCATAACTACTCGTGCAGTGAAAGTTGATGGAGGCTACCAGATCACCGGAAATAAGATTTGGTGTACTAATTCCTCTGTTGCCGACTTTGTTGTTGTAGCAGCGCGCCTAGACGGTATGACGGGTAAAAGGGCGATTAATTTTTTTATTGTGCATAAGGATAGTAAAGGTTTTTCAATTGGGGCGCCCGAAAACAAAATGGGTGCCCGAGGGATCCCCTCGTGTCCATTGTTCTTCGATAATGTGTTTGTAGATGAAGATGCACTCCTGGGAAAGCCGGGTGAGGGTTTTGGGATTGTGATGGAGGCATTTAACATATCTCGTCCTATTATTGGGGCCCGCGGCGTTGGTTTGTCACAGGGAGCGCTGGATCATGCTTTGGCATTTGTAAGAGAAAGGAGAGCGTTTGGGGAACAAGTTGTTGATTTTCAGGGTGTGCGTTGGATGTTAGCAGACATGCATGTGCAAATTGAGGCTGCAAGAAACTTGGTCTATAAAGCAGCGGCCTCAGCCGATACTGGTCTTACAGGGAAAGCTTTGGCTATGGAAGCTGCTGTGGCTAAATGCCACGCGAGCGATACAGCGATGCGGGTAGCGACGGACGCGGTACAATTATTTGGCGCTGCAGGCATTTCAGCTGATTACCCTATTAATCGCTATTTTAGAGATGCAAAGGTTCTTCAAATTGTTGAAGGAACACAACAGATACAGAGAAATATAATAAGCCGCTATTTAGTCGATGGGGTTTGATTTCTAGAACTTTGCATCCCAATATTATCAAGAGCTCCCTGCAAGATATAAGCAGCTGCAGCTTGGTCTATTTTTAATGCCCTTCTGCTTCGGGTCATATCTGCCTTTAACATCATTCGTTCAACCGCCACAGTACTCAATCTCTCATCCCAGAATGCCACTGGCATAATGAGTATTTTGGCAAGATCAAGGGACCAATCACGTGTTGCTTGAACTCTAGGCCCCTCTGTTCCGTCCATATTGATAGGTAGCCCTACCACTATTCCGCCAATCTGGTAATCTTTTATCATCTTTGAAAATTCTGTTGCATTGCTACTCATTTTGGAGCGTTTTAAGGTAGTGATTGGACTAGCAATTTTCAGTGATGGATCGGATACGGCTAATCCGATTGTTTTACTCCCCAGGTCGACACCAAGTAATCGCATACTTTCTTTCATATTTTTAACCAATTGGCTCGGACTACAGAAATTTAGTTTGTCGGTTGCCATTAGTTGTGACCTTTTTGATGAAACAATGTTTAACAAAATATATTTGTACGCATTGCGCCAGAGGCATAGTTTTCGTTAAATAAAACGAGTATAAAGCAGTTGCAGGGACTTTATACTTTTAACCCATCTAAAAAAAGGCTTAATGGATGTCATTGGATAAAGGGACAGTAAAACGGGTAGCGCAACTGGCGCGTCTTCGACTGGATGATGAGCAGCTCGAAAAGACTGCTGAAGAACTGAATAAAATTTTCACTTGGATTGAGCAACTTGACGAAGTCGATGTTTCGAATATTGAGCCTCTAGCGAGTGTTACCGGCCATTCTTTGCCGGAAAGAATGGATGAGGTAACAGATGGGAACTATCCAGACCGAGTACTAAGCAATGCTCCAGATAGGGCATCTAATTTTTTCACTGTACCGAAGGTCGTGGAATAATGAGCAGTATTTTAGATCTAGATTTGGCGTCTGCTAAAAGCGCTTTGCAAAAAAAAGAAGTTTCAGCGGTAGAATTAACAGAAACTTACCTCAACGTAATGAGCTCTAATGATCATCTAAATTGCTACATCACAAGTACTCCCGAAAGGGCACTGGATATGGCCAGTAAGTCGGATGACCGTATTAACTCGGGCGATGCGTTGCCGCTGGACGGTATTCCGATTGGGATAAAAGACCTTTTTTGTACCGATGGTGTTCTAACCACCGCGGGGTCGCATATTCTTAACGGTTTCATTCCAACTTACGATTCTACCGTAACAGAAAATTTGTGGGAAAATGGCGCTGTTATGCTTGGTAAGTGTAACATGGACGAATTTGCGATGGGATCAGCGAACACGACGAGCTATTTTGGGGCTGTCGAAAACCCTTGGCGGAGTGACGACAGACAAAAGACTCCTCTTGTACCCGGAGGATCATCCGGAGGTTCGGCCTCAGCCGTTGCGTCTCGACTTGCGCTTGCGGCTACTGGAACAGACACGGGAGGCTCCATAAGGCAACCGGGTAGTTTTTGCGGTATTGTGGGGCTCAAACCAACCTATGGGCGTTGTTCTCGTTGGGGAACCATAGCTTTCGCCTCTTCGTTAGATCAGGCTGGACCATTAACAAGAACTGTGCGTGATGCAGCTATTATGCTAAAAGCCATGGCAGGGCATGATCCAAAGGATTCTACTTCTGCGAACCTCCAAGTACCCGATTTTGAGAGCGCGTTAACCAACGATGTGCGCGGGCTTAGAATTGGAGTGCCAAGAGAGTATTTGTTGGATGGGATGCCCTCAGAAATAGAAAAGCTTTTGGAAACTGGAATAGAAATGCTCCGCACCGCCGGGGCAACAATCGTAGATGTAAGTATGCCACACACGAAATTTGCGCTTCCGACTTATTACATAATTGCACCCGCTGAAGCATCGTCTAATTTGGCTCGATATGATGGTGTTCGATACGGACTACGAATAGAAGGTGATAACCTAGACGACATGTATGAAAAAACACGGAGCGTTGGTTTTGGTGCCGAGGTTAAGCGACGGATATTGATTGGTACCTATGTTCTCTCTGCTGGGTATTATGATGCATATTACCTAAAAGCTCAGCGGGTGAGATCTCTTATCAAACAGGATTTTGATTTGGTATTTGACAATGTTGATGTTTTATTAACTCCTACAGCGCCATCCGATGCATTTGCTATTGGAGAGAACGATGATGACCCAATAAAAATGTATCTAAACGATATTTTTACTGTGCCTGCTAGCTTAGCTGGAGTGCCGGCTATATCGGTGCCCGTTGGATTATCAAAAAACAAGTTGCCATTAGGGTTGCAAATCATTGGTAAAATGTTTGACGAGGAATTAGTCCTTCGAGTTGGGGGAGCCTTAGAAGGAATGGCAGGCTTTAAGTCTCGTCCTGCTGGAGGAGCCTAAAATGGCACAATTTTTAAAAGGAGAGACGGGCGACTGGGAGATTGTTATTGGACTGGAGGTTCATGCACAGGTTAGTTCAGAAGCAAAGCTATTTTCCAGTGCGGCTACAAAATTTGGTGCAGAGCCTAATAGCCAAGTCTCTTTGGTGGATGCTGCTATGCCCGGGATGCTGCCAGTAATAAACAAAGAATGTGTTCGACAAGCGATTAAGACTGGCTTGGGCATTAATGCCAAGATCAATCTTTTCAGCGTTTTCGACCGCAAGAATTATTTTTACCCCGATTTGCCGCAAGGGTATCAAATTAGTCAATTCAAGCAGCCGATTGTGGGTGAAGGTTTTTTGGAAATTGAGGTCAGCGACGGTGTTAAAAAAATAGGAATTGAAAGGTTGCATTTAGAGCAAGATGCCGGAAAGTCTATGCACGATCAACATCCAACAAAAAGCTTTATTGATCTGAACCGGTCAGGCGTTGCTTTAATGGAAATTGTCTCAAAACCGGATATTAGGTCAGGCGAGGAAGCTGGAGCATACGTGAAAAAATTGAGATCGATAGTCCGCTATTTGGGAACCTGCGATGGAAATATGCAAGAGGGATCTCTTCGCTGTGATGTGAACGTGTCTGTTCGAAAGCCAGGCGAGGAACTTGGAACTCGCTGTGAAATAAAGAATGTTAATTCAATTCGATTTGTCCAACAGGCTATAGAATACGAGGCTCGGCGCCAAATTGAAATGATAGAGGATGGTCATTCAATTAATCAGGAAACGAGGCTTTTTGATCCCAATAAAGGGGAGACGCGTTCCATGAGATCAAAAGAAGAGGCCCATGATTATAGATATTTTCCTGATCCGGATCTTCTCCCGTTGAAATTTGATGATGCCTTAGTCCAAGCTATCGCCAGCGATATGCCTGAGTTACCGGACGCCAAACGAACTCGTTTTATAGAGGAATATGAGTTGTCGGAAGCCGATGCAACACTGCTGGTAGAGGAGCGAGAAACGGCAGAATTTTATGAAAAAATGGCAGTCGGTCGTGATAAAAAATTATCAGCGAACTGGTTGGGGACAGAGCTATTTGGGGCGCTAAATAAAGAGGGTTTAAGTCTGGCTGAAAGCCCAATTACAGCCGAATCACTAGGACGTTTGATGGAAATCATTAGTGATGGAACCATCTCAGGCAGGATAGCAAAAGATGTTTTTGTTGATATGTTTGAAAGTGGTGAAGACGCTCTGGATATTGTGGAAAGAAAGGGACTTACCCAGATCTCTGATGCTGGAGCGATATCAGAATTAGTAGAGTCGGTTATTTCTGATAATGCATCCAAGGTGGCTGAATTCAGGAATGGTAAAGATAAATTATTTGGATTTTTCGTGGGCCAAGTAATGAAGAAAAGTCAAGGTAAAGCCAACCCCAAGCTTGTGAATGATTTATTAAAGGATAAACTGGGGTAACATGTAGGCCAAGATCACTACTGCCCTAGTCGGGAGCGCCAAAATGCAAATTAAAACACTCCTCTCGCTTGAAGTTGCGGATAAGATAGTTGATCAAGCTTTGCAACTCGGTTCTGTTGAAGCAATGCATCCTCTCGCAGTGGCGGTATTAGACAATGGAGGTCATCCGGTTGTTGTAAAACGGCAAGATGGTGCTGGAATAATGCGTTGTGATATTGCTATTGGCAAAGCATGGGGTGCATTAGGAATGGGCATGCCTAGTAAACTTATAAGAGATAGATTATCGGATAGGCCCGCCTTTCAGAGTGCACTCGCGGCAGTATCGAGTGGAAGATTTGTACCAGTGCCAGGTGGAGTTTTAATTAATGATGGGAATAATGAAACCATAGGAGCTGTTGGCGTGAGCGGGGATACTTCGGATAAAGATGAATATTGTGCGATTCAGGCAATTTTAGCAGCGAGTTATAAACCGGATCCGCCGCTACCATCGGAAACTTGGCGCGAATCAAAACTGTGACTCTATTATTACGGGACTAGGCCCCTTGTTGTTTTTTCTGACTATAAAGAAAGTTAAAGTTGCACGTTGATCCAAACTTGACCGCGATTGCTATCGTCTTTTCAGTGGCATTACTTTGCGGCCTGCTATTAATGAGGTTTAAACAGCCCGCGATAGTGGGATATATTTTAGCTGGCATGATCCTTGGGCCTTCGGGTTTTGGTGTTATAGAAGAGACAGATGCAGCCAAGACACTGGCAGAACTTGGTGTATTACTCTTGCTATTTTTGATTGGAATGGAGTTAAGTTTAAGAGCTTTCAAGACGGTTTATAAAATAGCCTTTTTAGTAGTTTTTATTCAGATCGTTCTCTCCGTATTGATAACATCAACCATGGGTTGGGTAATGGCGTGGACAACCCAACAAGGAATTCTTCTTGGGTTCGTCTTAGCCGTTTCAAGCACAGCCGTAACAGTAAAGGTATTAGATGATATTGGGGAATTAAGGACTCAATTTGGCAGAATTACAGTAGGTGTTTTAATAGCTCAGGACCTTGCCGTCGTTGCAATGCTTTTAATAATTGAGGCGCTTAATCCTAATACATCGTTCGACTATTCTATAGTATGGCGAACAGCGATTGCCTTAGCAATCGTTGCTGGATTGATCAAATTTTTATCGAGGCGCGAGCGTATGCGCTTACCTCTTCGGTCGGCTTTCGGCGTTGATCGGGAAGTAGTGCCTATCGCTGCTCTGGCATTTTGTGGTGTTTGTGCTACAGCATCGGGTCTTATGGGATTATCTACGGCATTTGGCGGGTTTTTAGCAGGCTTGGTCGTAGGAAACTCTTCGGAGCGACAAATCGTTTTGAGAGGTACCCGACCGATACAAAGCGTATTACTGGTTGTATTTTTCTTGTCTGTCGGCCTGTTGATTGACATTAAATTTTTCTTTGAGCATCTGGGAACCCTATTGGTTGTCTTTATTTTGGCTACCGTTGCCAAAGGACTTATAAACATAATCGCGTTGCGGATCTCGGGGCAGCCATGGGAACAGTCTGTCATTGCAGGGGTTACGCTGGGCCAGATTGGAGAATTCGCATTTGTTATAGCCAGCGTTGGTTTGACTGTGGGGGCTATTGATACTGATGGTTATAAAATCGCGGTTGCAGTCATTGCACTTAGCTTGATGTTGGGACCTGTATGGGTAGCTTTGGAAAGACGCTTGAGAGCCGCTGAGGATTTGGGTGAACGACTTGCTGCAGGTGAGCAAACCGTTAGGTCGTGCCTCAACGAGAAATTTATAGAATTAAGTGACCAGCTTCCAAAATTTAGGACGAGATTTGGGGGTTTTACGCTAAACATTTATAAAAAAGCTAAATCCTTTTTTGGGCAACTCTATTCAAAGCGGAAGCCCTGATTGGTGCATCATGCGTGAGGAATAATTTGATCTTTGGTCGTTAATAGATAATCTTAAGTGATATTTTAGAGGAGTTGGGCATGGGCATCGAACGTTTTATGGTCCCGGGCGAAATGGAACCAGTCAGCCATTATTGTCATGCCGTCAGGGCCGGCCGTCATATTTGGTTATCTGGCATGGTTGGAGTTGCTGCAGACGGATCAATACCAAATGATACTGCTGCACAATTTGATATAGCACTCAAAACAATCGATAATTGTTTGAGGCATGTGGGTGGCTTGCCGAACCAAATTATTAAAGTGCAAGTTTTTATGACGGATATTAAGGAACGTGAATTAATTAATCCTGCCCGGATCGAATATTTTGGAGATAATAGGCCAGCCTCTACTTTAGTCGAGGTGTCTGCCCTTGTGGATCCAAGAATGAAAGTAGAAATCGAAGCTGTCGCTTATTTAAATGCCTGAAGAATACTGAAGAGGAGAGGGATATGCCTATTAAACGTCATATGGTACCTGGAATGAGAGAGCCTGTGAGCCATTTTTGCCATGTTGTGCAAGCTGGTGATACGATTTGGCTTTCGGGGATGACAGGTGTTGCAGATGATAAGTCGATTCCCGAAAGTACAGTTGAACAATTTGATCTTGCTATGGCAGCGCTGGACAAAGCCTTAGTGGCTGCGGGTGGAAGTTCCAGTCAGATTGTAAAAGTTCAAGTATTCATGACTGATATAAGCGAAAGGGAATTAATAAACCCAGCTAGAATAAAATACTTTGGTGAACACAAACCGGCGTCAACCTTGGTTGAGGTGAGTGGGCTCGTAGATCCGAGAATGAAAGTAGAGATTGAGGCCGTCGCCTACATAGGTGCATAAATAAAAACACGATCAATTAGTCATTCATCCAATAGGGTGTTGGACCGTATATTTTTACTAAAAAATCAACGAAAGCTCTTACTTTGGGCGATAGGTGTCGGCTAGATGGGTAAACCGCATATATAGGAAGGTCTTCCCGAACAATATCCTCGAGTAGCGGGACAAGTTTTTTCTCTTTTACACAAGGGCCTGCTATGAATTCTTGGGTCATTCCCAAACCGCCTCCAGCGAGGAGTGCTGCCAAGATGCCGTCGCCATCACTTACTGTTATAGACCCTTTTGCCTTCATAACTTTTTCAGTCCCATCAGCGAGAAAATGCCAATCATTCAATTGATTGCCAGGCGGCCAGGTAATAAGTCTATGGTCCTTTAAATCCTCTATTGACGTGGGGGTTCCGTTTTTTTCTAAATACTCAGGCGCTGCCGCAATGTATCGGCGGTTTGGTGCTAAGCGGCGTGCTATGAGGCTAGAGTCTTTTAGTTGTGATATCCGTATAGCCAGATCGATACCTTCGTCGACTAGGTCAACAATTCTATCGACTACCTGCACCTGAACTTCAACCTTTGGGAACTCATCTAGAAATTTTGGCAGGTGAGGTGTTATGTGCCGATGGGCAAAAGTGACTGGAGCTGTAATTTTTAAAAGACCTCTTGGAGCTGCATGAGTACTTGATATAGCGATCTCCGCCTCTGCAACATCTGCGATAATTCTTTTACATCGCTCGTAATATGCAGTGCCTTCTTCTGTAACGCTGACACGCCTTGTTGTTCTGTTAAGAAGGCGCACGCCAAGCCTATCCTCTAGGGCTGAAAGTTGCTTGCTGACTACCGAGGGTGACACGTTTAACATTCGAGCTGCGCCAGCGAGACTATCGTTCTCTACGACTGAACAGTATACTTTCATTGCGGTAAATGTATCCATGCCATGATCCAAGATTAATAAGATAAAACGCCACGCATTATTTCCATATTGGAATAAATAATGACGTTTAAATTGCTCGATTAAAAGAAAATAACGTTTATGTTTTAGAACTTAACTCGTGACGGTAGGGAGATAATACTTGTCCAAAGATAAAAACCTAAGCCCGCAGACATTATTGGCGCAGGCACTCGGTTGGGTGGATAGAAAAACTTCTGCTCTAATTCCTCCCATTTATAACTCTGTCACCTATGAACGTGGTCCCGATAATTCATATAGTAATGGGTTCATTTATTCTAGAAATGCCAATCCAACTTCTCAACAGTTAGAACGGCTATTAGCAGAGTTGGAAACGGGAAAAGATGCGATTGTCCTTGCATCTGGGATGTCTGCTGCAACGGCAACGTTCATGACGCTGAAGAGTGGCGATCATGTGGTAGCGCAGTCAGTGATGTATTGGGCCATAAAAAAATGGCTGATAGGGTTTGCCAATCAATGGGGTATATCCGTTGATTTATTCGATCCTGAAGATACAACCAGTTTGAAAAAATTAATACGACCAGGGGAAACAAAACTTGTCTGGATAGAAACGCCAGCTAATCCCACATTCTCTTGTGTTGATATAGCTGAAGTAGCAAAAATAGTAAAAGGATCAGGTGCTCGTTTATGCGTCGACTCAACTATAGCAACCCCCATCTTAACCAGACCAATCGAATTAGGGGCTGACGTGGTTATGCATTCTGCAACAAAATATCTCAATGGTCACGGTGATGTGACAGCAGGAGTACTTATCACGGCCCATGATGATGAATGGTGGAGGCAAGTAAGAGGTATCAGGTCATCTCATGGTAAAATACTCAGTCCTTCCGATGCATGGTTATTACTTCGTGGTATCAGAACGTTGGACTTACGTGTCAGGCAATCTTGCAAAAGTGCGATGGCGATAGCCAAACATTTTGATTCAAACAGTAAAATTATAGAGGTTTTATATCCGGGCCTCGGTAATTCGTTAACTCATGATATTGCTAGTAAACAAATGGAGGGCGGCTTTGGTGGAATGTTATCTATTCGATTTAAAGGCGGTCAACCAAGGGCAGTTGAAATAGCCGCTAAGTTAAAAATTTTTAAAAGGGCGACATCATTTGGTGGAGTAGAGAGTTTAGTTGAACACCGGGCTTCAATAGAGGGAGAAGGTACTTTGGTGCCTGATGATCTTCTTCGTTTCTCGGTTGGAATCGAAAATGTCGATGATTTAATTGGTGACCTTGAGCAAGCGATTGCGTAATTGTAAATCAATCCTCAAGAGAATATATAAACAACAATAATCAGGAGGTAACATGAAAAAACTCACTTCTTTAGCTGAAAAAGTGGGAGAATTGCTTATAGAGAGGAAGCAAACACTCGCGGTCTCTGAGTCATCCTCTGGTGGTCTGATTTCTGCGTCTCTTCTATCTATTCCTGGCGCCTCGACTTATTTCATGGGGGGAGGTGTGATATATACGCATCGTGCCCGTGAGACACTTTTGGACATTGATTTCGAAGATCATCCTGGTGTTCGATCGTCTAGTGAACCCTATGCATTGCTGGCTGCGAAGACAATTCGCGCACGCTTAGGCACCTATTGGGGCCTTTCAGAAACAGGTGCGGCAGGTCCTAAGGGAAATCGATATGGCGATGCCGCTGGGCATACTTGTATCGCTATATCAGGTCCTGTTGAACAGGTTATTACGTTGGAGACTGGCCTTTCCGGTCGAGAGGAAAATATGTGGTTATTTGCAGCAAAATCGCTTGAGATTCTCGAACAAATGATCTTACAAGACTAGCCCTAATGATGGTTTAAGAATTATCTTGCTTGATCATGTCAGATGCCTTCTCGCCAATCATGATGCAAGCGGCATTTGTATTTCCTGATACCATCGTAGGCATGATCGACCCGTCGGCAATACGAAGCCCCGATAGACCATGGACCCGTAATCGATCGTCGACAACGGCTCCTGGACCCTGACCCATGCGACAGGTGCCAATTGGATGATACGCTGTTTCTGCAGTATTTCTTATATAATTCAATATTTCATCGTCGCTCTCGACTTCCCGGCCAGGCAAAAATTCGTCACCTCTAACTTTTTTCATGGCTTCAGTATCCATAATCTGTCTAATCTTTTTTACCCCCCCAAGCATTGCATCGCGATCTATCTGGTCGGATAAAAAGTTGAAATTTATCGCTGGTTGCTCACTCGCTAGTGGCGATTGTATATGAATAGATCCCAAACTTTCTGGCCGTAACTGGTAAACAGCCATAGTAATACCCGGAAAATCGTGTAGTAGACGTTTTTTATAGTTCTTAACCGCGTAAGGAACGATATGCATTTGAACATCAGGTGTTTCCATATCATCCCGAGTTCTGAGAAATGCCAGCATCGGTGCAGAAGGTAAACTCATAAAACCGCGCTTTTGAAATACATAACGTAGCACCTGCCAGGCAGGTCCCAGCCCTTGCATCCGTTTATTATAGGAGAGATCTCCCCGCTTCATATGAAATTTGATCGGTGCATTGATATGATCCCTCAAGTGTTCGCCGACACCCGTTAGTTCATGTCTAACCTCAATGCCATGAGATTTAAGCAGGTCTGGTTGTCCGATCCCCGATAATTCCATTAGCTGGGGTGAAGCAACGCCGCCTGTGCAAATAATAACCTCTTTAGAGGCGTTGGCGCGAACAAGCTTACCATTACTCTTATACTCGATGCCTGTACATTTTGACCCTTCAATTATAACTCGTTGAGTATGCGCGCCTGTTTCAATGCGAAGGTTTTTTCGTTTCTCGATTGGTTTCAGATAACACCGGGCCGTGCTCATCCTGACGCCGTTGCTAATAGTGGTTTGTGTTCTAACTATACCTTCCTGTGATGCTCCATTGTAGTCGGGATTATGAGGTATTCCCAATTCATTAGCTGCTTCTCTAATGGCGTCATAAAGTGGACCTTCGTCTGTCGCCTCGCTTACTCTTAGCGGACCGCCTTGAGACCGAAGTTCATTTGACCCATGTTCGTAATGTTCCATTTTTTTGAATGTTGGTAAAACATCATCATAACTCCAGCCCCTATTTCCCAGCTGTCCCCAAGTGTCATAATCTAATTGCTGCCCTCGGACAAAAACCAGACCGTTTATTGAGCTTGAACCGCCTAGTAACTTTCCACGTGGGACAGGTATTCGCCTGTTGGCGGTTCCCTCTTCAGGTTGTGAACTATATCTCCAATTAGCTGTAGGATGGTCAATCAGAAGACCAAAACTAGCAGGTATTCGAGAATATGGATGGCTTTTAGGCCCCGCCTCGACTAGAAGAACCCGCCATTGGCTTTTTTCTGTTAACCTATTGGCGAGTACGGACCCGGCCGATCCCGCTCCGACTATTATAAAGTCATATGATTCGGCTTCCATAAGCCTGCCTCCTTTGCCGATTTTATAAGTTCAACATTCCTTTAAACCATAGTGATGATCTGATATCAAACTTTGCATTAAAAACTACAATATATTGGGTGCCTAGAGAAAATTAGCGGGTTTTGATTTTGTCAATATTCACATCAGTCGTAATCACTATCAAATTACTAGAAAATAGTTCATTATGACGTGTAATTGAGATGAAACTAACAGGATATTTGAAGTCCTAGGAAAGACGGATAGTAGTAGCCTATTATAGTTTGTTGCTGATTTGTTTGATGTTTGGCTAATCTAATGACGTATAAAGATCATTACGACCTCATTGTGATAGGAAGTGGTCCGGGAGGACGGCGCGCAGCAATTCAAGCCGCAAAATTTGGCAAAAGCGTTCTCGTGGTTGAAAGGGGAAAACGTGTAGGCGGTGTCTCTGTTCATACAGGAACTATACCCAGTAAGACATTACGGGAAACTTCATTAAATTTATCCGGCTGGCGTGAGCGTGAATTTTATGGTCGCTCGTATCGAGTGAAGCAGAATATAACCGCGGATGATTTAAAAAAACGTCTTCATATGACACTCGATCACGAAGTCGAGGTTTTAGAACATCAGTTTGCTAGAAACAGTGTTCAGACACTTCACGGGATGGCGTGCTTTCAAGATCCATATACTTTAAAGGTTATTTTAGGCGAAGATGAAGAATTAATCGTTTCATCAGATAAATTTATAATAGCGACAGGATCCAAACCATACAGGCCAGAGTTTATTCCTTTTGATGGGATTTCGATTTTTGATAGCGACGAAATCTTAAATATGAAACGAGCACCTAAAAGTATCGCTGTTATCGGAGGAGGCGTAATAGGCGTAGAATATGCGACGATTTTTAGTGCGCTAGACATTCCTGTAACATTAATAGAATCTCGAGAGACTATTCTAGATTTTGTTGATCAAGAGATAATAGCGACACTTTTGCATGAGTTGCGTGATAGAGGTGTTGTCTTACGTTTGGGAACCGCAATAGAGGAAATAACGCGAGTTAAAAATGGGCGATGTAAAATTGCTTTGAAGAGTGGGAGATTAATCCGAAGCGATATGGTTCTTTTCGCTGCGGGTCGTTATGGTGCGACTGGGGAACTTGGTCTTGAAGATGTGGGAATAGTTCCGGATGATAGAGGAAGGTTGTCCGTTGATGACAAAACATTCCAAACAGATGTTGCACACATCTATGCTGTAGGCGATATAATTGGTTTTCCAAGTTTAGCGTCGACGTCTATGGAACAGGGGCGAATAGCCGCTTGCCATGCATTTAACCAGTTGGGTTATGCGCCTCCAGAATTTTTTCCGTATGGGATTTATTCAGTTCCTGAAATTTCTACTGTTGGCATGACGGAAGAGGAAGCTAAAGCCGCAGGGATCCCCTACGAAGTGGGCATAGCAAGGTTTAGAGAGACCTCGAGGGGCCACATTATGGGATTAGATTCAGGCATGATGAAAATGATTGTTTCCCTGGAAACTCGCAAGCTTCTTGGTGTGCATATAATCGGCGAGGGTGCGACAGAACTAATACATATTGGCCAAGCCGTCTTGAATTTGAATGGCCCTGTCGAATATTTTGTTGAAAATACATTCAACTATCCAACACTGGCGGAGGCGTATAAAATAGCCGCTCTTGATGTTTGGAATAGAATGCCGCGTGCTAATTAAGCCGAATCACTTTAATCGTTTAAAAAAGTGATTGTTTATTTAGTGAACTGGGTTTTATCGAATGTCTTCCGTTGATTTTGAAAGCCAAAAACTATCAATCTTGAAGACTGTATATGGATTCAAGAGTTATCGAACTGGTCAGGAGCAAGTTGTAGACAGTTTGTTAGCTGGGAAAAATACACTTGCTGTAATGCCGACGGGGTCGGGAAAATCACTATGTTTTCAGATACCCTCCCTTATGCTTGGGGGACTAACAATAGTAGTATCACCCCTTGTTGCACTCATGCAGGATCAAGTAGCCGCGTTGCGACTTAATGGCGTTTTAGCAGAAACGATAAATTCGGGGCGTGATAGAAATGACAATATAGCATCGTGGAAAAAAGTTAAGGCGGGTATTGCACCGATTCTTTACATGGCCCCTGAGCGCCTCATGAGTGAGAAAATGCTCGTTGCTTTAAGAGAGCTTCCGGTTAAACTTTTTGCAATAGATGAGGCTCATTGTATCTCGCAATGGGGACCTTCTTTTCGGCCTGAGTATGAGCAACTTACGCGTTTGAGAACTTTGTTTCCCGGAACCCCGATAGCTGCATTAACAGCGACAGCTGATAAGGTCACGCGTGAGGATATAGTTGATCAACTATTCAATAAAAAAGCCGCGGTTTTTGTAACAGGTTTTGATAGGCCTAATATCAAACTTAGCGTGGCTGGAAAACAGGATTGGCGTCGGCAAATGCTGTCTTTCTTGCGGGCAAAGAAGGGGGGCAGCGGTATAATCTATTGTTTGTCCCGGAAAAAAACTGATGAAACAACGGCTTTTCTGGTCGAAAACGGTTATGAAGCGATCTCCTACCATGCTGGAATGGAAAAGTCGGAAAGAGAAAAAAACCAGGATCGGTTTATGACACAAGAAGGTGTGGTCATGGTGGCAACAATAGCCTTTGGCATGGGTATTGACAAACCTGATATTAGGTTCGTCCTACACGCAGACTTACCCTCAAGTATCGAAGCTTATTATCAGGAGATTGGGCGTGCTGGGCGCGATGGTAAACCCGCAGAGGTGTTAATGTTGTACGGGTTGGATGACATTCGCATGAGGCGTGTTTTTATAGAGCAGGAGGATGGTGGGGACGATAGACGGAGACGCGAGCATCAAAGATTGACAGCATTACTTGGATATTGTGAGGCCCCGAGTTGCAGACGCAGAAGCTTATTATCTTATTTCGGTGAATATACGGATGATTGTAAAAATTGTGACGTCTGTTTAGAGCCTACATCGTTCACTGACGGTACAAGTGAAGGAAAGGTAATATTGAATATTATTTTAGAAACTGGTGAGGTATTTGGAGCTAGTCATATTATAGATATCGTAAGGGGTAGTAACTCGGAAAAAATAGGGCGTTTAAAGCACGAATTTTTGAGTGGCTATGGCGCGGGCAGCGCTAAGAAGAAGGGAGAATGGCAGTCGATCCTTAGACAACTCGTTGCAAGTGGCTTTCTGGAACTAGATGTGCGTGAATATGGTAGTCTGAAGCTTACGGCTTTGGGACATGCTTTGAACTCCGGGGAAGTGGAATTCAAATATAGAGAACTCTCTAAAGAGAAAAAGAGGGGAAGACGACAAGACCCAATCAAACTTGAACAATCAGACCTCAATGGTTTAGATGTAAACCTGTTGAAAGAATTAAAAATGCTTCGCTCAAAACTTGCTAGAGCTCGAAGAGTGCCTCCTTACGTAGTTTTCACCGATAGAGCTCTGCAAGATATGACACTAAAAGCACCTCGTACTAGGGATGAATTTGCCACAGTTCATGGAGTAGGGGCAAAGAAATTAGAGGACTTGGCACAGCCTTTTATTGAGTTGATAAAAAATATAAAGCCGGCCGCATAAAATTATCTTATTTGTTGAACTGTATGTTGGGAACTTAAAATGGATTTAAAACTTAAAGGCAAATGTGTGATCGTCACAGGTGGAAGCAAAGGAATTGGTTTAGCCATAGCGGAAGGGTTTGCTAAGGAGGGTGCTGCTGTATCAATATGTGCTAGAGGCCAGGAGAACTTGGATAAAGCCCGCGAGTTAATAGAAACAGCTGGAGGGACGGTGCATGCTAAAACCTGCGACGTATCGGACCCTATTGCATTACAGGAGTATATTGAGAGTGCGGTTACCGCTTTAGATGGTTTAAACATTCTGGTTAATAATCCGTCAGGGTTTGGCCGTACCGATGATGAGCAAGGGTGGCAGGTGGGGTTGGATATTGATTTGATGGCATTGGTTCGCGGATCTTGGGCGGCTGTGCCCCATATCGAAAAAGCAGGTGGTGGAGCGTTAATTCACACGTCTTCTATCTCAGGCCTCACTTCCTCATTGCGGACCCCACCATATGGCGCTGTTAAAGCGGCGGTTATCCAATATACAAAGACCCAGGCTCTCCAATTAGCTAAAAAAAATATAAGGGTAAATTGTATAGCCCCGGGGTCTATAGAATTTCCCGGAGGTACTTGGGATGATGCAAAAAAAAATAATCCAACTTTGTATGCGGGGATTCAGAACTCAATACCATTTGGCAGGTTGGGGGAGCCAGATGAGGTGGCCAAACTAGCAGTATTTCTGGGGTCTGATGCCGCATCATGGATAACTGGCGAAACTATCGCCGTTGACGGTGGCCAGATGTTATAAAGATTCGCCGTTCATTTTCTTTATTTCGAGAAATGGTTTAACGGCAGAACTTTAAACTTCTTTGAGTGCTTTGGCTGCATGATTCATTGCTGAAATAGTTAAATCGATGTCATCTTGTGTATGAGCCAATGAAACATAGAATTTACTATCACTCTTGAAAATTTTCTGTTTTCGAAGCAGTTGATTGAACGATCTCGACTTTCCCGCATCGGATTGCAATACATCCCGGTAATTTTTAATTTTTCTATCTGAGAAAAAGACATCGAAAAGTGCTGGCTCTCCTGTGATTTGCGCTACGTGTCCATTATCCTGAAGGGCTGCCCGTAGTCCTTCCATCAGTTGCCGTCCGGTCTCAAAAACCTTCTGATAACTTGATGCAGGTTTTAATATATTGAGCGTTGCTAATCCAGCAACGGAAGCCAATGGATTACCACTGAGTGTTCCTATTTGAGGAAGGAAGTTTTCCTCTCCGACTAGTGCTTTATCGAAATGCTTCATAATTTCCTTATTGCCGCAAACAGCTGCTACAGGAAACCCACCGCCAATAATTTTTCCTAATGTACACAAGTCCGGTGTAACCCCGTAATAATCTTGGGCTCCTCCATAGGAGAAACGAAAACCAGTAACGATTTCGTCAAATATCAATGGTATTTCATACTTTAGTGTGATTTCTCTCAACATTTCAAGAAACCCGGGAGCCGGAGGTATCAACCTTTGAAATGGTTCTACAATAACCCCGCCTAATTCATCTTGATATTCAGTTATAAGGCTTTTAACTGTTTCGATATCGTTAAATGGAGCAATAATTACTTCGTTGGAGACTTGTTTGGGAATGCCTGCAGAGTCTGGTAATGCCTGCGGGTAATTTGCGAGACGTGTTGGTGCTAGGCTCATCAATGAGTAATCGCTCATTCCATGGTAACCACCTTCAAACTTCAATATTTTATCGCGCTTTCTATATGCTCTAGCTAAACGCATCGCGTATAGCGTAGCCTCGGAACCTGAACTTACAAAACGCAGTTGGTCCGCACACGCCATCGCTTCACAAATTTCTTCTGCCAGTTTGATTCCGTGTTGATTGTTAGCAAAAAAGGTCGTTCCTTGGGGGGCTTGCTCCGTTATTGCTTTAGTCACATCTGGATGTGCATGACCAACGAACATTGGCCCCGATCCAAGAAGATAATCTACATATTCGGTTCCCTTTATATCCCAGACTCTGCCAGCTTTACCTCGTTCGAGCACGATATCACCAGGCATATTCCCAAAACTACCGGCCGGTAGAACTTTGTTAGCTCGAGAAATTAACGCTTCTGCAGACTGATCTGTATTAAATACATTCATTTTCAGGACCCTTTTCAAAAATAAAAGGAATTTACAATAGAAGCTTGAGATGATTTGAACGCTGCTTTTATATTTGTAACTTCTATTGAGGGTGAAAATTTAAAGATTAACCTAAAAAACTCTCTTTTTGGAATCAATTAGTGGATATTTTAGATTAGCCACATGATGAATGTGAAAAAGTAGTTGTGCCTTTCAATTCACAATAACAATGTTGTAAAGGAAACCCATGGGATCAAATGGTTCCCTGGAATTGGATGGAAAGTTTACAAAAAATCAATATTAACACTCTTGGAAGAATGGTCGAAAAAATGAGCGAGTTGGTTACTTATGAATCAAATGAGCGGATAGCTCTGATTACTATAAACAGACCTGAAAAAATGAATGCATTATCAAATGATTTAGTTGCTGCTTTGAGAGATGCATTTGTTCAATATAGAGATTCTGGTGACCAATGCGCGGTATTAACAAGTTCCGGCGACAAAGCCTTTTCTGTGGGGGCAGATATTAAAGACCCACCGACTGACCCGGACTTGTGGGAATGCATGCCTGGTGTTGGAGTGATCATTGATAAGCCAGTTATAGCAGCTGTCGCTGGATATTGTGTGGGCGGAGCCTATTGCCTCGTTCAATTCTGTGATTTAGCGATTGCGGCAGAAAATGCTGATTTCTTTTATCCGGAAGCTCAAATGGGTTTTTGCGGCGGTCTTATAGCAAGCACAGCTGCCCGTTTGCCTCACAAAATAGCGATGGAATTTATGTTAACAGGAAGGCACTTTGATGCTCAGAGAGCATATGAAGTTGGAATGGTGAATGAGGTGGTTCCTGAGGGACAGCAGGTTGAAGCAGCCATGAATTATGCTCGTATTTTAGCAAATAGTGCACCGTTGGTTGTGGGAATGATCAAACGATTTGTGAGAGATAGCGTTACCCCAAAAGGGCCATCTGAATTACATGCACTAGCTCGGAGAGAATTACTTGCTATTCGAAGCAGTGATGATCAAAAGGAAGGTGGGGCGGCTTTTAGGGAGAAGCGGAAACCGAATTTCACTGGTAATTAATTAGTCAAAGAATATGTTGTCATATTAATAGTTTTTAAAACGAACAACATTTACTGTTTCATGGAGAAGATGATGCGGAAGCCAAGCGGATTAGGGGTCTGGGCTAGAACGAATGTGTTAGATAGAGACCAACTTGCTGAATTAGCCGAGACTGTAGAGCATTTTGGTTATCAGACCCTTTGGTATCCGGAGTCTTTATCTTACGAAGCATTGGTTGTAGCCGGATATCTCCTTTCTAACACTCAGGATTTAATTGTGGCCAGCGGGATTGCTAATATTTATGCACGAGATGCAGTCACTGCAGCCCAGGGATATGATAGTTTAAATCGACTTTATGGGGGGCGATTTGTCCTTGGCCTTGGCGTCAGTCATATTCCTCTGGTTGAGGGGGCTCGGGGTCACTCTTACGGAAAACCGGTGACTACCATGCGACAATATCTAAGAGATATGGTTTCTGCTCAAATAGATCCAACGATTAAATTTGATGATCGGGCAATTGTTTTGGCGGCGCTTGGTCCAAAAATGTTGGAGTTGGCATCTGTGAGTGCCAAAGGGGCATTACCGTATTGTGTTACACCGGATCATACTGCTGAAGCTCGAAAAGTTATGGGACCAGAAGCTTGGTTGTGTGTTGAACAGAAAATCTGTCTGACAGAGGATGAAGGAGTAGCAAGGGCGGTACAGCGGGAACAAATGGCGCCATATATGACAATGAATAATTATCGTAATAACTGGTTTAGGCTCGGGTTTACAGAAGAAGAGGTCACGGGAAAAGCTTCGACAAGGTTTTTAGATGCGATGGTTGTTTGGGGTAATGAGGAGGTTATCCAAGACTGTATTGACGCGCATTTCAAGGCAGGAGCCGACCAAGTTGTTATACAAGCCTTTAGGCCTGATGGCGGATTAGGGCCAGACCTTGCAGCTTTAAATGCATTTTCACCTAATGGATGATGTCTCCCATGTGCCAAAAGAAGAAACCCAATCAGACAAGTTAGATAGTTCTTACGCTTGGTGTCGTTTGGCTGCGTCGCTTGTAATCGGCACGGTTGGCGGTATCGGTATGTGGTCCTCCGTCGTATTGATACCTGAAATCCAAGGGCACTTCGGAGTAGATCGTAGCGATGCATCTTTACCATATACAGTTGCAATGATCGGTATAATGGTGGGCAACGTTGTAATGGGCCGTATGGTAGATAAATTCGGTGTAGTTGTTCCCACGTTGATATCCGCTCTATGCTTGGGCCTTGGTTTTACTGGAGCGGCTTTTTCGAGTAATTTTTGGCAGTTTTTGTTCTGCCAGGGCCTTCTTATTGGTGCATTTGGAACATCCGGTACCTTTGGACCTATGATAGCCTCTGTCTCCCATTGGTTTGTCCGAAGACGCGGTATCGCCATGTCTTTAGCTGCATCAGGTAGCTATGTTGCAGGAACGATCTGGCCCCCATTCGTTCATTATTTGTCCGAAAATTTAGGCTGGCGCGATACGCATCTGATAATTGGTGGAATTTGCTTTCTTATAATGGTGCCATTTGCTCTATTCCTTCGAGGGGAAGCTCCTTCTCAAACAACAGGTACTATGGGAGGCCAAAATAAAAGTTCAGGTGTCTCTATAATGTCCCCAAGTTTGCTGCAAACCCTTCTAATAGTTGCAGGAATAACCTGCTGTGTTGCGATGGCGATGCCACAGGTTCACATAGTTGCTCATTGCGTTGATTTAAATATAGGAGCAAAGAGGGGAGCGGAGATGCTCTCAATAATGTTCGGTCTGGGAGTTGTGAGTAGAATAATTTTTGGTTTCTTAACCGATTGGGTAGGGGCTGCGTGGGCACTATTTATTGGCTCATCACTGCAGGCTTTTTCGCTGTTATTATATCTTCCGGCAGATGGTGTGATATCATTATATATTGTTTCAGCGATGTTTGGTCTATTTCAGGGAGGTATCGTCCCCGCTTACGCTGTTTTAGTAAGGGAATATTTCCCTGCGAGCCAAGCCGGTATCCGGGTTGGTATTGTATTATCTGCAACAATTGGAGGGATGGCGCTTGGCGGATGGTTGTCGGGTGAAATTTATGATTGGACTCTTTCATACCAAGCCGCTTTCCTGAATGGATTTGTTTGGAATTTAATTAACTTAATAATCATTTGTTTCTTACTTTGGAGAATAGGACACAAAACTTTAAAGCCATTAATAAAAAAAGAACCGATTATGACGCCAGCCCTTGGCCGATGGCCTGGCCCTTTATCTTAACTTTTTCTTGATCCACATTTTGTGAAAATCAGGATCGCTTCTTGGTCTCGCTATAAGAAATCAGCGGTTCGATTTAGCGCGCAGTCCAACCACCGTCGACGACTAAGCTTGATCCGGTAACCATACCAGATGCTGGTGACGCAAGATAAACGACAGCATCTGCTACATCCTCGACACTCCCTAATTTGCCCATTGGTATCCGCCCTAGTGTATCCTTTGCAAAAACTTCGTCTTCAAAAAAAGGTTTACTTAGGGGGGTCTCGATAAATGTTGGACCAACAGAATTTACTCTGATTCCATGTTGAGCTAATTCAACTCCCATGGCTTTAGTTAATCCTTCTATAGCGTGTTTACTCGCACAATAAACAGTGCGATTTGGAGCACCAACATGCCCCATTTGTGAGGACATATGGATAATCGAACCCCCGTGTTCTCTTTCCAACATACCTTGAACAACGGCCTGAGCCATTAAAAATGCCCCGCGGACATTTAGATTTAGAATAGTATCCAAGTTAGATAAACTTACATCCACAAATGACTCGGGTATGTTGGTGCCTGCATTATTGACGAGAACATCTATCCGGCCAAGTTTAGGAATTATCGTTGATATTTGCCCTGGGTCTGAAGCGTCGCATACCGAAACCTTAACCTTACCCCCAAAACTCTCAATTCGGCCTTTCAGAGTTAATAAATCATTCTCGGTTCGGCTCATGATAATTAGATCAGCACCTGCCTCAGAGAGTGCTATCGCGCAGGCTTCCCCCAATCCTCTGCCAGCCCCCGTCACCAATGCAGTCAGACCATCTAGTCTAAATCGTTCCGGGGACCGGGTTTTTTTTGCTGATGTCATATTTTACATTCCAAGAAATTTTTTATTTCTGTTTAGCTGAATTTCAACCGCGGAAATTTAAGCTGGTTCGTTTGCTAAGTTGATTTTCCAGCAACATTACTCCCACCGTAGCGTCTCACTCGTAAATCTGCTTGCTCTTTATGACCGGCAAAGCCTTCAATTTCGCACAGCCTAGAGCAGTATTCGCCAATCATAGCGCTTGCTTCCGGCGTTTGAATTCGTTGATAAGTGCATGTTTTAAGAAACTTTCCAACCCATAACCCACCTGTATATCTAGCCGCTTTTTTGGTAGGTAAAGTATGGTTGGTGCCAATGACTTTGTCGCCGTAGGAAACGTTCGTTTCTGGTCCCAAGAAGAGCGCGCCATAGTTCGTCATGTTTTCAAGAAAATAATCAGGATTGCGTGTCATAACCTGCACATGTTCCGATGCAATTTCGTCTGCAACTTTTAACATTTCCTCATCATTTTCGCACAGTATTATTTGTCCATGATCCTGCCATGCTTTCCTCGCGATGGGTGCGGTAGAAAGTATATCCAATTGGCGTTCAATTTCTGTCATAGTATCTCGTGCTAATTTTTCCGAGGTGGTCACCAAAATTGCTGGCGATGTAGGGCCATGTTCTGCTTGTCCTAATAAATCTGTGGCGCACATTTCCCCATCGACGGTATCGTCTGCAATCAGTAGTGTTTCCGTTGGCCCGGCGAATAGATCGATCCCAACTCTTCCATAAAGTTGACGTTTTGCTTCCGCTACAAATGCATTCCCTGGCCCTACCAACATATCTACGGATTGTATTGTTTCCGTCCCCAAAGCCATCGCGCCAACCGCTTGAATTCCACCAAGGCAGTAAATTTCGGTGGCTCCGGCAAGATGCATTGCTGCAATGACGGCTGGATTTGGCTTTCCTTGAAAAGGTGGGGAGGCCGCTATGATGCGTTTTACTCCTGCTACCCCTGCGGTTACAATGCTCATATGAGCGGATGCGACCATTGGATATTTACCCCCCGGAACGTAACACCCAACACTATTTATCGGGATGTTTTTATGACCTAAAATAACACCAGGTAGGGTCTCCACTTCTATATCTGTAATAGCGGTTCTCTGAAGTTCAGCAAAGTTTCGCACTTGCGCTTGAGCGAATTTTATATCTTTGATGTTTTCTTCAGTCAGTTCCTTGAGACATGAGTCAATATCCTGCTGGGAAAGACGAAACGTTTCAGGTGCCCAGTTATCAAATTTTTTTGATAGTTCTATAACAGCGGCGTCTCCGTGTTTTTCAATTTCAGATAAGGTGGCCTCCACAGCGGATTTGATAGAATTGTTGTCTTCATTCTTCTCAGCGTCCGTTGAACCGGTTTTTAAAAAAGCTGCCATCATCATCACTCCAAATAGAGGGCCAGTAATTATTGTTAGATTTTTATGGCAAATCTTTGGAATAATAAAGTCTATTTACTATTCCTACTATGCTTCCCGTTCATAAAAACTAATTTTCATGAGATCAATTCATCTTAAATATCTCAGTCAATATTCCAATTACGAGCACTAGTCTTGTTCGTTTTGATAGCCTTTTTTCCCAACTGCAAAACTCTTTCTGCACATGGCCATCCGATTAGCGCTGCCACTGTCTTGGCTGCTGACAGGTTCCAGTGCCGGTGATTTTTGGCTACACCACTGATAAACAAGAGGTCTTTTTCAAGGGCTATGGGCCCTTTATGCAATCCCGGTACTTTGGCGTTAGTTGGTTCCATTAATTTTGTCCTAAAGTTAAAATTTGAAATTTTAATTTTCAAAACTTTTTATCCACAAAAAGGGCAAGTACAGTTCTTTTTGGTCGTTGTGCCATCTATTCCTCCAAAATAAATTGACACCCAATACATAATAAATTTTTTGGAAAATCTTTGTGGGAAATGTCACGGATCTGTTTGCTTAAATTCATAAATACGTTCTATGATTAATAAGTTTTGTTTTAATATGGTGTGGAAATAAGTAAATAATGTGAGGAATTAGGTATGATGCCAGAACGAACTCTCGCAAAAACACACTTGCTAACGGATATTCCAGAAGCGCAAATTAACACTTTGAATGGTCGTTGCAGATGGCGAAACTTTGAGCAAGAAGAACTTATTCTTAATTTAAATGATAAGAGCACTGACGTGTATTTTATCGTTCAAGGCGAAGTCAGAGTGACTGTTTTTTCCGAGAGTGGCCGAAGGGTAATAATGAGGGACTTAAAACCTGGTGATCACTTTGGTGAATATGCGGCCATAGATGGGGATCCAAGGTCTGCGACAATCGTTGCTATGAACCGAACCGTAGTCGCACAGATGCCAAGTGAGACTTTTAATAACTTGCTGGTTGAGCACCCTGTTCTGGCATTAAAAGTTATGAGGGCGATGGTTGGTGTAATTCGAACATTGAATGAACGTGTAGTCGAATTTAGTACCTTAGGTGTAAAAGACCGTATACATGCTGAGTTATTGCGGCTTGCCCAAGCAGGGCGTATTGTGGAGGGCTCTGGCCGAATCTCCCCGCCACCAACACATGCAGAAATAGCCGCAAGAATTAGTACCCATAGGGAGGCTGTTACTCGAGAGTTAAAGAAGTTAGAACGCGAAGGTATAATAGAAAAAACAAAAGGGTCTATAGTGATCATCGACATCGAAAAGTTTGAAAAAGTAGTTTCTAATGCGCGCTCCGGCAAAGCAGACTAATAAAGGCATTTCTTAATTATTAGACTTCTTTTGAACTAAAATTACTTGTAATCTTGGGAACAAAAAATGAAGAAAAAGGTGCTTTATCTCGTCAAGGCAGACGAGAATTTTTATGATCTTATTCGGTCGATAACGCCCTCTGAGCGTTATGAATTAATGACATTAACTGATGGATCAATTGAGGAACGTAAGCGTCTTTTATCTCAAGCGGAAATGATAATTGTGGGCGGCGCAAAAATGACTGCTGAGGATGCGGAAGCCGCTTTTAACTGTCGGTTGGTTCTTCACCAGGGGGTTGGATATCACGATACCGTGGCAACAGATGTCTTGATGAAACGACAAATACGGCTTGCTGTAACTCCGCAAGGAACAAGTGAAGGCGTTGCAGAACATGCGATAATGATGATGCTTGCAACTGGGCGTCGCCTTGCTTATTGCGACTCTGAGTTACGCGAAGGCCGATGGCATTCAAATACGTTTCGTTCATCAGCGAGGCAATTATTTGGTTCTACTGTCGGAATAATTGGGTTTGGGAGGATTGGGAAACAAGTTGCAAAACGCTTAATTGGTTTTGGTACTAAGACGATTTATACCGACTTGCTGGAAATGTCTCCTGAGACTGAAGTTGAACTGAAGGTTACGCGGGTTGATATCGATACACTGTTAGCTGAAAGTGACTTCGTCTCACTGCATGTCCCCCTAACAGAACTCACTCATCATTTAATAGATGAGGTTGCTCTTAACAAAATGAAGGCTGATGCCACCCTCATAAATTGTGCTCGAGGCCCTGTGGTGTCAGAGGTCGCGTTGATAGCTGCCTTGAAATCAGGTCATATCGGTGGTGCTGGCTTAGATGTCTTCGAAGTAGAACCACCGGCCGCACCCAATCCTTTTGCAGACTTCGCCAATGTTGTGTTGACGCCGCATCACGCCCCAGGGACACGCGACACCATGATTGTAAAATTCAAGGAGATCTTTGCAAATGCAGATAGATTTTTTAACGGGGAACGCATGGAGAATGAAATAAGTTTGATTTAAGGTTGGTGAATTGTGGTATCCTCCAAAGTATAAGAATTATAAATAAATAGCTTTAAAGAAGATAGTATGGTGGCGATTGACTTAAATTCAGATCTTGGTGAGAGCTGGGGGGCGTATTCGAAAGGCGAGGACGAAGCTGTTCTGTCTATCATAACCAGTGCAAATGTTGCATGTGGCTATCACGCGGGTGATCCAGTAGTAATGCGGGATACACTGAAAACAGCAAAAATCAAAGAAGTAGCTGTGGGAGCGCACCCGAGCTATCTTGATTTAATAGGATTTGGCCGCAGGCGCATTGTCGGAGATAGTCCTGAAGTTTTAGAACGTCAAATCGCGTATCAAATAGGCGCGTTACAAGGCATAGCAGCGATGACAAATACCAAAGTAACTCATGTCAAAAGCCATGGGTCTCTGGGTAATGTGGTAGCCGAGGATGATGATATTGCGCTTTCTGTTGCTAAGGCTGTGAAATCAGTAGACCCTAACCTTATTCTGGTTGTTATGCCGGGCATGGCGACTGAAAGGGCTGGAGAGAAGTTAGGCCTTCGTCTCGCTAGAGAAGTTTATGCAGACCGTGGGTACCAAGACAATGGAAACCTAGTGCCAAGAAATCAGCAAGGAGCTATTATAAGCGATCCTAAAAAAGCTACTGAAAGAGTTCTGAGAATGTTAGAAGACAACGTTATCATCACTGAGTCTGGAAAAAAGATAAGTGCGCAACTAGATACTATTTGTGTACACGGAGACAATCCATCCGCGGTGAAAATGGCAATGGAAATCCGTAATTCCATTCAAGATAACGGCATAAATCTAAAACCCTTTCATGAATTTGTCTAAAAAAACATATCCAAATTTTACCATTAACGATGATTGAAGCTGTCTTTTTTGTCATTGCAAATTGGGAACGTTAGAATCTGTAGCTAGTGAATTAAACTAATCACTTTAGTTTGCATTGTTATCAAAGAAAGCTTCACATAAACTATCATCGATTATTTTATTTTGGGCTATTCGGGGTTCGATACGATGAAAAAGGTGGCGTGGCCAGAGAATAAACGATTGGCTTTATCTATCGTTGTTAACGTCGAAGAAGGTTCAGAACTTTCAATTGCTGATGGTGACCGAGGGCCCGAACCAGTAGATGAATTAGGTGTTGTACTAAAGAAGCCCATAAGAAATTTTGGCAATGAAAGTAATTATCAATATGGCATAAAACGGGGGGCTCCGAGAGTAATGGAACTTCTCAAAAAATATGATATTAAATCTACTTTTACAGCAGCCGCTTTAAGTCTGGAGAGAGCGCCTGAACTTGCAAAACAAATAGTGCAAGATGGTCATGAAGTTTGCAGTCATGGGTGGCGTTGGGTGCATCAGTTTCACATGGATGAGGAGACAGAGAGAGATTTTATAACAAAAGCGGCGGATTCAATAGAGGCGACAACAGGGATTAGGCCGGTCGGTTGGTTATCACGATATCTATTAACCCCAAATACGAGACGTCTACTTATAGAGAATGGTTTTTCTTATCATATGGATGACTATTCGGATGATATGCCGTTTTGGGATCATGTGGATCAAAAACCTATTTTGATAATCCCTTATGCCGTGGATAGTAATGATATGAAAATGTGGACAGCGCCAGCTTACACGCCGGAACAATGGTATCGATACGCTATAGATACATTTGATAGATTGTATTTGGAAGGCGAAACTGCACCTCGTATGATGTCTTTTGGTGTTCATTTAAGAATTATAGGGCGGCCTGGACGCTTTATTTGGTTCGAACGTTTTCTTGAATATGTGTTACAACATGAAAAAGTTTGGATAACTACGAGAAGAGATATTGCTAACCATTGGACCTCTCAAAATCCATTTGGTTCCAAAGATTAAAGACTATATTTTAATGTGAGTTAACATTCGACACTGATCGAAAAACAGAATTTTCTCAAATAGGGTTTTTCTACGCAGATATGAGGGAGCGTTTGAAATATGGAAGATGCCATTGAGCGATTAGCCGACCATGTGGTGAATACTAATTTTTCGGATATTCCGAATAAAGCAATCCAATCAGCAAAAACATATATCTTAGATACTATTGGGGTTGGTCTTGCGGGGTCGACGGGGCCTTACGTAAAGGAACTCTTGGATACTTACTCTTTACCTTCACTGCCCCCGGTTACCTCGAGGGTCCTTGGACAAGATGTTAAATTAAATCCTGCTGACGCTGCTTTAATTAATGGATTTCAGATACATAATTCTGAATTTGATTGTGTTCATGAAGAGGCAGTAATTCACACGATGACTGTCTTATTGGCTGTAATTTTCGCAGATGCTGATCGAAGAGGAGGTATTAGCGGTAGTAAATTATTGAAGTCAGCTGTACTTGGTGTTGATATAGCCTGTAATCTCGGTGTTGCCTGTAGCAGTGGACTTCAATTTTTTAGACCCGCTACGGCTGGTGCGTTTGCCGCAGTTGCGGCAGTCGGAAGTGCGCGAGGCTACAATAAGGAAGAACTGATCAGAGCCTTCTCGCTCGCTTACGTTCAACTATCAGGAACGATGCAGGCGCATACGGAGGGCTCTTCTTTACTTGCTTTGCAAATTGGCTTTAATGCTAGGAATGCTCTGATTGCTTGTGATCTTGCAGAGAATGGCTTGCCTGGTTTACAGGGAGTGTTGGAAGGGCGCTTTGGCTATTTTAGTCTTATAGAGGCAGAGGGGGATATTCGCTCGGTTCTGTCTACGCTGGGCGACAAGTGGAGAATTAATGAGGTGGCTCATAAACCATTCCCCAGTGGACGCGCTACCCATGGAATAGTAGATGCCATTCAAGAGATTCAAAATTCAAATACCATTGCTGTTGATCAAATAGAGAGTGTGCAGGCAATGGTTCCATCGCTAACTCATCATCTGGTTGGTCGACCAATCCATGACGCGATGGAGATTAGCTATGCTCGCTTAAATGGGCAGTATGCTGCAGCTATCATGCTTAAGAAAAATTTTATCGATATAGACGACTTTACTATCGAGGCGATCCGTGACCACAGTTCTTTAGATCTTGCAAGAAAAATAAGCATCGACATAGATGAAAATCCTGATCCAAACGCATTATCGCCCGTCGAAGTTGAGATACGGATGAAAAATGGTGAAAGGTTTTTTAAACGAATTGATATCGTATATGGGAATCCAAATAAGCCGCTCACCCGAGAGGCTCATCTGATGAAGTTTAGACGCAACTGGAAAGCTGCTGCCATCCCACTGCCCGGGGATGGCGAGGAGCTTATTAGCAGCATAGACAGTTTAGAGAAAGTTGAGGATATTCGTAATTTGATTGATTTAGTTACAGGATGACTATGTCGTGAGTGAATATTTCAGGCAAGCAGAACCAAATCAGATTGTTGTCGATTATCCTATTGGAAAAGCATTTTGGCCTAAATTTGGAGAAATGAATAGTGAACAGGTCAGAGACCTGCAAGAAATACGCTTCCTTCAACTAGTTGATAAGGCTTGGTCAAATCCTTTCTATTTGCGTCGTTGGACAGCTGTAGGCCTAGAACGCGGAGATATTTTAAGTTTAGATGATATAACCAAAATTCCAACTTTTTCGAAATCTGATTTAATGGAAAGCGTCGAAAGATTTCCTCCATTTGGGGATTTTATTGGAAAAATGAATTGGTCAGATGGTCAGAGGGTTGTAATGCATACAACTAGCGGCACCACTGGCAACCCTCAGCCCCTTTTTTATGGGCCTAAAGATCGAGAAATTCAGAATGCTCTGCTTGCCCGAGCATATCTGCTTCAGGGGTTAAACCACGATGATATTGTTCATTCTGTCTATGGTTTTGGAATGGTTAATGGGGGACATTATATAAGAGAAGCGGTTCTTCATTATACGAATGCTCTATTGCTATCCGCTGGGACGGGATTGGAGACAAGGTCCGAACAACAAATCGATTTGATGCAAAGATATGGCGCAACTGTTATTGTTGGGTTTTCTGATTATATAACAAAATTGGCCGAAGTGGCAAAAAAACAAGGGCTCGACCCAGTCACCGATTTGAAAATACGCATGATATCAGGTCATCTAGCGGAAGATGGCGGTGCTGCAATGTCGGAAGCGTGGGGAGGGATCGAATGTTTCGACTGGTATGGTGTTGGTGATACGGGAATTATCGCTGCCGAAGGACCTGACCACGATGGATTATACATTTGGGAAGATGCGCATTTGGTAGAGATACTTGATCCAGAGACTGGAAATGTTGTTAAAGATGGTGAAAAAGGTAATATTTGTAATACCGTATTATTCAAAGATACTGTTTACCCAGTGATCCGATTTGATACGAAAGATGTCTCTACAATTTTGCCGGGCCTCGGCGGGTTATCGTTACCATTCAGGCGACTAGCTGGGTTTCAAGGTCGTAGTGATAATATGATCAAACTCAAGGGAATAAACATATATCCGACCGGCATTTCAGCGATCCTAAAAGATGTGAAAGAGTTAAATGGGGAGTATTTTTGTCAAGTAGAAAAACAAGCAGGGTTGGATATTATGACTGTCGTTTGCGAAGCTCACGAAAAGAACCATACCAAAGAACTTGTTGATCGCATCCAGCATCTCTTAAAGCAAAGGTTGGGCGTTGCCTTGGAAGTAAAAGTAACAGCTGTGGGATCAACGGCTGAAAAGACTCAAATCAATGCACGACAAAAACCAATCCGACTTATTGATTTACGAAAATAGAAATTCCCCCCGGTATTGGATCGCAAAATACAATTAATTTGAGTTCTAAATCTTTATTCTTTATTGAGCATATCCAGGGTTTTCTCTGTTTAGTTTTCTGAGTAATGCTGGCCACTCAAACTGTCCTATTGGACGGTGTCCGGATGCGCTTATTGCTTTTTTTGATCGTTCGATAGAGATGTCCTGAACCTCTTTAGGTATCTCTTGTGCAGGCACACCAGCTTGCTGAAATGATAGCTGAAATCTGCAAGCCCTCTCAGCTCTAAACAGCCACACAAACGCTTCGGCCACTGTTTTCCCGACCGTTAGCAGGCCATGATTCCGTAATATAAGCACATTGTTGCTTGCTAGGTCATTTATGAGGCGGTCCCGCTCTCTAAGGTCAAATGCTGGTCCTTCATAGTCGTGATAACCTGTTTGTGCAATCACGGCTAATGCCATTTGTGTCAGTGGAAGTAGACCTGATTTTTGAGTTGCAACACCCAATCCCGCCGCTGTATGTGTGTGCATGACACATCCCGCATCCTTGCGCCCCATATGAACGGCACTATGAATGGTGTAACCGGCTGGATTGATTCCAAACTCACTTTCGCTAAGAATATTGCCGTCTATATCAACTTTTACGAGACAAGAAGCCGTCATTTCTTCAAACATCATTCCTACTGGATTTATCAGAAAATGCTCGTCAGGACCTGGTATGCGAGCCGATAAATGGGTTGCTAGCATATCTGACCACCCGTATAAGTCCACTAATCTGAAGGCTGCTGCTAGATCAACGCGCGTAGTATGCTCAGCCTCTGTCATATTATTTTCTTTAGATATTGTATCAGGCATTATTATTGACTCCAAAAAGGAAGTTTGTTTCTAATTTGGCTCTCACGCGCTGTCTTCTTTAATCATATCTGCCGCTTTCTCTGCTATCATAATCACGGGAGCATTTATATTTCCTGAGGGCATCGTTGGCATTATTGAGGCATCTGCAACTCTCAGGTTTTCAATTCCATGAACCCTTAGGCGATCATCTACTACGGCCATCGGATCGCTGCCCATTTTACAGGTTCCCATCGGATGGTATGTTGTAGCGCCAGTATCACGCGCGAATTGTAGCATCTCTTCATCTGTTTTAATGTTGGTTCCTGGATTCATTTCATGAGAGATATGTTGCTTCATAGCCTTGGTCTCTCCAATTGACCTGCAGAGATGTAATCCAGCAACTAGCGTATCTTGATCAAGTTGATTACCTAAGAAATTTGGGCGGATTTTAGGAGCGTCAAAAGGATTAGGCCCCCCTATATGTATGGTTCCTTGACTCTCAGGCCGGCATTGATAAACGGCAAGTGTCATTCCGGGTTCTTTATCGAGTTTTCTATCCTTGGAAGAGGCAAAACTACCATGGACGAAGAAAAATTGAACATCTGGGGTTTCTAAATCTGGTCTGGTCTTCATGAAAGCATGTCCGACACCCGCCGTCCATGTAAGTGCGCCTCGTCGTGTTAACGCATATTTAAAAACTTCTTTCACTAGATTTAACCCGCGCGTTTCTTCATTTAGACTAATTGGTTTATTGACACGCCAGTTCATCCTTGCAGCATAATGGTCTCTATAATTTTCACCAACTCCTGGAAGTTCGTGCTGTATAGAAATACCATGGCTTTTCAGTAATTGAGGTTGTCCTATTCCAGAAAGTTCAAGTATTTGAGGAGATTGAACTGCTCCGGCTGTCAATATTATCTCGTTGTTTACGTCGGCAGTTTTTTTTATCCCATCAATCGAATATTCAACGCCGGTCGCCCTTTTTTTATTAAAAATAATTTTTGTAACATGGGCGCGCGATTCAACGGTTAGATTTTTTCGATTTTTAGCTGGGTTTAGAAAGGCACGAGCTGTACTTTCTCGACGCCCATTCCGTTGGGTTATTTGATAGTAGCCAAAACCATCTTGTTTAGAGCCATTATAATCGGGGTTTCGGGGATAACCTAACTCAACGCCAGCATCGATAAATGCATCAATCAATTCGTGTTTCTCATACATATCGGCCACATTTAGAGGCCCATCAGTTCCGCGAAACTCGTCATTCCCACGTTCAAAGTTCTCTGATTTTTTAAAATAAGGTAATATATCTGAATATGACCAGCCACGATTTCCCAATTGCCCCCAGACATCAAAGTCTAACGCTTGTCCTCTAACATAAAGCATACCATTGATGGAGCTTGACCCTCCAAGGACTCTGCCTCGGGGAATAGGAATTTGTCGGCCAGATACATTGTCTTCTGGCTCGGTTTCAAAGCACCAATTAACCTCTGGGTTGTTTAAAGTTTTGGTAAACCCAACAGGAATATGTATCCAAAGATTCGTATCTTTATCTCCAGCTTCTAACAAGAGAACAGAGTTCTTTGGGTTTTCACTTAATCGGTTGGCCAAAACACATCCAGCCGATCCCGCACCAATGATTATATAATCATAATTCATCTAGATTCCCCATATAGTAGTCTAATATCTCAGCATGATAAAAAATATGATATTTTGCTATCACAAATGAACTATTCTCAAGTCTTATATTTGCGTATCTGTCAACTTATTGATTTTATGGAGTGATCGTTTGTTTTGTTATTGGAGATTGTGATGAATATTGGGAAAAGACTGACTGATAAAGTAGCTATCGTTACTGGTGGAGCGTCGGGTATTGGTGCGGAGACAGTGAGGACTTTTGCGGCCCATGGAGCAATCGTGGTGGCTGCTGATGTTCAAAATGAGTTGGGAGCGCAATTAGTAAACGAGGTCAATGAAGCGGGTGGCAAAGCGATATATCGAAATTTGGATGTCACAGATGAGGCCGCTTGGAAAGAGCTCGTGGATGAAACCGTAAGTATTTATGAGAAATTGAATATTTTAGGCAATATTGCCGGGGTTTCGGGAAGAGATCCGAATATGAAAATACAAACGACTGTAACTCCTGGCCCAACCATCGAGAGTACTTCTTGCGATGTTTGGAATCGGATCATGGATGTTAATGTTAAAGGAGTATATTTAGGCACAAAACTATGCATTCCCGCGATGCGTGCAGCTGGAGGTGGATCGATCATCAATATTTCATCTATTTGTGGGTTGGTTGGAAGTTTCGGTAATGCCGCGTATCATGCCTCTAAGGGTGCGGTTCGCATCTTCTCCAAAGCTACTGCCATACAGCATGCTGGAGACAAAATTAGAGCTAATTCAATTCATCCTGGTTTTGTGGATACACCAATGACAAAGCCCGGTCATTCCAATAACGAGGTTGCTAAAATTCGAATGGATGCTACACCACTAGGACGGTTTGGAGTGCCTGCTGATATCGCGATGGGTTGCCTTTATTTGGCTTCCGATGAGTCATCGTATGTAACCGGTTCAGAGTTAGTGATTGATGGTGGCGTTACCGCTCATTAATTGCGGCAGTTAATTTATTTTGATTTTGTTTAGATGGACTAGACACTCATGCGACCAGTCAACCGTTACCCAAGCGTAGATTACCTTCACAGGGCGGCGCGCAAAAAACTCCCCAAATTTTCATATGATTATGTAGATGGGGGGTCTGGGTCTGGTGTGGGTTTAGATCGAAATCGCGCAGCTCTAGATGAAGTTACTTTGATCCCACGTTATATTACTGACTGGAAATCAGTAGAGATAGAAGTTGAGTTATTTGGTCAAAAGTATAGCAGGCCGTTTGGTATTGCTCCAATGGGATTAGCCAGCCTGCAACACCCAAAAGCTGAATTAAAATTTGCTAGAGCAGGGAGGAAAGCAAATATACCAACTAGTTTAAGCACTGCTTGTACAGTGGATATAGAGGATTTTGGTGCGATAGCGGCAGAAAATGGCTGGTTCCAATTGTATCCGCCAAAAAGTGAGGAAATAAATGATGATCTAATCGATCGAGCCTATAATTCTGGGTTTAAGGCGCTTTTCGTAACAGTGGATGTACCGGCTCGTGGATGGCGGCCTAGAGATATGTATAATGGCCTGGCATTGCCGCCTCGTATAACGGCAGAGTCTCTATTGAACTCGGCAATTAGGCCGACTTGGAGCCTTAATACACTTCTAAATGGAATACCGCATTTTAAAACACTTGGACGATACTCAGATAAAAAAAGTATGAGGGGAATGGCGGAGTTTGTCGGTGAACAACTCGGGCAAATGGTTACAACGGACCGGCTGAAACGTATCAGAGATAAATGGAAGGGGCCCCTAATAATTAAAGGTGTAATGCATAGAGACGATGCCGTAAAGGCGGTAGAAATGGGTTATGATGGTATTCTGGTATCCAATCATGGTGGACGTCAAATGGATGCAGCTCCAGCACCTGTGGAGGTTTTGCCTGATATTGTTGAAGCGGTCGGTCATAAGACAACATTAATGGTGGATAGCGGTTTTTCTTCTGGACTAGATATCGTGCGTGGACTTGCTCTCGGCGCCAAATTTGTTTTTTGTGGGCGTGCATTTATGTGGGGTATTTCAGCGTTGGGTGAGAGAGGGGTGGATCATGTGGTGGATCTGTTGACGGACGAACTTACTCTCGCGTTAACTCAAATAGGATGCCCGGATATCAATGAATTAAACTCTTCCTGGTTGGAGAAAACATAGAGCCAACCATTCTCGAGGCTATCGCTGACGAGAAGAAAGTTATTGGTATTCGATAAGGTTTACTCTAAAGGGAAAAATGGAGCACTGCTAAAAAACTGATAAAAAAAATTCAGAAAATGTAAAAATAATTATTAATAAACAGTATTATGAACACTATTATTAATGTAAATTATAAGGATATAATAAGTGTTTATTTTGAGAATTAGAACTCTATTTTCATTACTGGTATTTAAAAAAATAGCCAAAAAGCTGTATTATTGAAAGGGACTTTGCCACTGGATTTTAATAGTGTTGCGGATGCCTTTTTTACCGAATGAGCTCCATTATCTTTAGGTAATCGTTGGAAACCGGAATTATAGAAAATCTAAAAAAGAATTCCACGTCGCCCGAAAATTGGCTATGGTTATTATATCGAGCAAGGTTTTTTTATTTTAAAGTGTGAAGGGGGAGATGATGACAGAGAAATGGGAATTTTCGCTTAACAAGGCCTCAGATGCAGTTTGGACAGATGGCTTAAGAGAAATCTTCGAATATCGTGACTTAGGAATAAAAGACGCGACTAAGGGCGATTATGTTGCTCATATTGTTAAAGCTAACGGTAAGGAAATGGCTGATGAAGTTCAGCATTGGCATGTTCATGACTGCGACTTTCAGTTTGCAATGGTCTTGAATGGATGGGCTGAATTTGAGTATGAGGGGATAGGTGTCCGTCGGATTGAAAAAGGCGATTGCATCAATCAAAGACCTGGGATCAGACATCGAGAGATAGCGTGCTCAAAGGACTTTGAAGTGCTAGAGATTGTCTCACCGGCTAATTTTAAAACTCGCATAGTTGAGGCGCCAGAGAGTGCCGAGGCTGCAGAATAAATAACCAATTTATAACTAAAGGCCGTTTATCTAGAATGGTCTTTAGTTAAATTTTCAGCGAAATGCGGATGGGGCTCAACAATGAGCTTAACTGGATCTGATGATAGCGTTCTAAGAACACTTTCAGAGGTTTGGTCGTTAGTGGACGGCGACTCAGATGTACTGGATAATATTAATCTCAGTGGCACTGATCCAATCCTTCCATCTAATTTTAAGGTTGGTACCGCCGCTTCAGTTGCGATTGGTGCGGCATCGTTGGCTGCTTTAGAGGTGTGGAGAGCTAGGACGGGCCGCGAGCAGTGTATAACCCTTAATATGCGTGATGCCACAATCGCTTTTTGCAGTGAACATTATACGGAAGTCGATAACAAGGCAGTCATGCAAAGTTTCTGGTCACCAGCTTCCGGTCATTTCAACGATAAAGATGGCAATTGGATACAACTACATTGCCAATATCCCCATTTAAGAGATGGTATATTAGAAATACTGGGATGTGAAAACGAAAAGAGCTCTGTAAAAAAAGCCGTAGCAAGTTGGAGCGGTGCTGAGCTTGAGTTTGCATGCCGAGAAAAAGGTTTGTGCGCTGCCTTGGTAAGGTCGGCTAAAGAGTGGACGGGGCACGCACATGCAAAAGCTATAAGCACTCTGCCAGTCATAGAAATTATAAAACTTGGCGATGCTCCGCCTGAACCTTTACCATCGGACGGACAGCAGCCACTGTCCAATGTAAACGTTCTTGATCTCACAAAAGTCATCGCCGGCCCGGTTTGTGGAAGAACGTTGGCCTCTTATGGCGCGAACGTAATGCGGGTCGGCGCGAAACATTTGCCATTTATAGAGCCGTTGGTGATAGACACAGGATTAGGCAAAAAGTCTACTTTTTTAGATTTAAGAGATCCAACAGATAATGATAAATTGAAACTGTTGCTCCGCGACGCCAATATATTTGTTCAAGGGTATCGGCCAGGTGCTATTGCGAAACATGGATTTGGACCGGAGGAAGTTGCAGCCAAACGACCAGGCATTATTTATGTAAACCTATCTGCTTATGGACATGTTGGACCGTGGAGTTCTTGGCGGGGGTTTGATAGTCTCGTTCAAAGTGCTACCGGAATTGTTCACGAAGGAATGGTTGACGCTGGAGCTGATAGGCCTCTTCCTCTACCTTGTCAGGCTTTAGATCATGCGACAGGATATTTAGCCGCATTTGGTGCCATGATAGCGTTAAAAAGGAGAGTAGAAGAGGGCGGGAGTTGGATGGTGAGGGTATCGCTAGCGCAGACCGGTAAATGGTTTAATGACCTCGGTCGGGTAGAAGGCCTAGAGACTAAAAAGCCCACTAGGACTGAAATATCTGGTTTGTTGCAAAAACATGACTCGCCATTTGGTGTTATTGAGCATGTTAGACCGCCCGAAATTTTCTCAGAAACACAACCCTACTGGAGTTCTGGATCAGTACCACTTGGCTCTAATGAGCCACGCTGGCATTAAAGTACAAGAGAATGTATTTGAGGTGGTTACTGCATATTTATATGCGTTATCCAGCCATCTGAGGTCAAAATTTCCGCAGGACTAAATCTTGTTTTATAGGACATTTTGGATGAATTTTCGATCCAGTATCCCAGGTAAATATAGTCCAATCCATCGACCACTGCATCTGATATCAAACTCAGAACTAAGAATGTACCGAGGCTTCGATTAGGTTCTCTGACATTAAAGAAACTATAGACCGCGGAGAAGCCGTTATTCTGAATGTCGACTAACATAACAGCCACAAGCTCCCCAGAACTCCCTTTTCTATATTCTAATAGTTTAGTCTCTATGGGAGAGCGCTCTACCATTTCCCCAAAATCGACAAAATCCATAAGCCCCATATCACCACCATTGTGTCTCGAGTTTTGGTATGTTTGGAAAAGCGTAAACTGTTCTTTGGTAACCTTGGGTTCTTTCCACTCACTAATAAGGTCTCTATTACGATTTTTTATTCGTCTGAAACCATTTTTCCAATTGAAGTCTCTTACCCTTACGCGAATTGGTTTGCACGCATTGCAGTTTGGGCAAGCGGGCTTATAACTTATATGTTGTGTTCTTCGAAAACCGGCATTTGCTAGAAGGTCATGGCTCTTTCTGCCTCTTACAGTTGAAATATCAGTTACAAGTCTCCGTTCTACTTGACCTTTTATGTAGGGACACGACATCGGCATAGTCCGCACAAAGATCAGCGGTGGTGCGGTAGTTCCATCAAACATATTTTACTTTACTCTCGATAAGGTTACTTCTCAAAAGACTAGGACCATTTGTTTCTGGTAAAACACAATAACCTAGATTTCAACGACTTAAAAAGAGAAAATAAATCTTGGAGATGCGCTAGCTGTCTGTTTTTGCGGAGGGCTTGATTAAGGGGGTTTCCTTTTGCTTCTTTAGCGCAGGAAGACTTGTTTCAGTGGCTGTTGCTGTTTCGTCTGTAGGAGGTTCATCCCCAGTTTTTTTTGTTTCACTGAGCAAGACAATACTTATTCGCCGGTTTGCAGGTGCCAACGGATTATCTGGTTCGATAGGATCTTTATCAGCCATTCCCACTATTTGTGCTATTCGTTCCTCTCCAACACCGAATTCGCCAAGTACTCTTCGACTAGCATTAGCTCTTTCCGTGGATAAATCCCAATTTGTTCGAAGTGACCCAGGAGCAAAGGGAGTAGCGTCTGTGTGTCCCGAAATTTTTATTTTATTGGGCAGTTTTTTTATAATCTCTGCCACTTTTTCAAGTAATTTCCTTGTTCTCTCATTCATTTCATCGCTTCCTAATGGAAACAAAGCAACTTTTTCCTGGTCCAGCAACTGAATTCGAAGGCCTTCTTTGGATGACTCTATTTGCATCCCTTCTGCAGCCTCCTTTAGTTCCTCATCTTCAGAGTCATCTATGGCTTTCCGTATCAACTTTTCCGCTTCTGCAAACTGAGCCGCTTCGTTAGCCACCTCTTGCTGTTGAAGCAACTGCTCAAGCTGTTCTGAGGTAATTGTACCTTCTTCGTCTTCATCGCTACCGGTCCGAGATTCGATGTTTTCTGGATCATCAGAGTCAGGTTCAACGGACTCGGTCTCTTCTGCTTGAGGTCGTGCAACGGTAGGTGTGCTAACCATCGGCGGAGATCCTGCAGATTTTAAGGCGCCAGGTTGGGTTATCGAAGTGCCGCCTAACAAACCACCAGAACCACTTCGTGTTGATCGAGAAATAGCTGTGGGATCAAAATAGTTTGATATACCCATTTTTTGTTCTTCTGTAGTGGCGTTAAGTAACCAAAGAAGTAAGAAAAATGCCATCATTGCTGTTACAAAATCAGCATAAGCAACTTTCCAAGCCCCGCCGTGGTGACCACCATGGCCACCCTTCTTGACTTTTTTAATAATTATCTCAGCATGGTTATCCAAAGAAGTCATGCTCCCAACATGGATGAACGGTTGTTACGTTAGTCGTCAATTCGCAAATAAAATGCGATAAGCAGCAATTAAATGTATTGGTATGCAATTATTATACCGGAGGTAGCGCTGCTACAGCTTCTTCCACCTCAAAAAATGAAGGCCTATCTTTTGATAAAAGAGTTTTCCGCGCAAATTCAATAGATACTGCTGGGGCATAGCCCGCTACGTGAGCCAATAAGCCAGCTTTTATACATGCTAAATACTTACTATCCGCTGTGAATACATTATTCATATTCACTGCTAATGGGGAAACAATTCCATATGCCAAGAAAATTCCTAAGAATGTGCCTACCAGTGCGCCGCCAATTAATTTACCTAAAACTTCCGGCGGCTCCGTTATTGAACTCATAGTTTTGATAACGCCTAACACAGCTGCAACAATTCCCAATGCAGGAAAACCATCGCCCATAGTTTGATATGCTGTGACAATCTGCGCGTCTTCTGCGTGATGCGTCTCTAGTTCCTCGTCTAGCAGATCCGCTAATTCATGTGCATTTTCTGTTCCTAGTGTCATCATTCTCAAATAGTCACAAAAGAACTCGAGGGCGTGATGATCTGCCGAGAACTTGGGAAACGCCTGAAATAATGCGCTCTCTTCCGGGCGCTCTATATGGGATTCAATAGCCAACATACCTTTAGTTTTTGCTAGTTTGAACACCGCATACATCAGCCCAAGTAATTCTAAATAGTCCTCCTTGGAATATTTAGGACCTTTCATGGCGGCTTTAAATGCGCGTCCAGATTGACCAAGCACAAATTTGGGGTTTGCAACTATGTAGGCGCCAACCCCAGCACCGCCAATGATAACGAGCTCAAAAGGCTGCCATAATGGACCTAATTTCCCACCCATGGCCATGTAGCCGCCAAAGACGGAAACCATCACTATCACCCAGCCAATTATAACGAACATTATCGATCTCCCGATCGTTTAAGTGTACACTATTCGCACTATCACTTTACTTTATTATCGCTTAATTTCCTTAATTTTGCAAAGCTTTGCTTTCTTTTATAGGGGCTTTAGCGAATAATTTTGAATATTGCGATGCAATAATGAGGCCAAGTATATACTATTGAATTCCATCTAACTCTCATGCTTTAAGTCGATTGTTTGTTATTGGGCGATGATGTAAGTTCGTCGAGTTGATAATTTAGGGGTCAGAAATGCCGCTTGATACCAGAAAATTTCGAGATGTTATGGGGACTTTTACAACGGGAGTTACCATTATAACCACGCTGGAAAATAAAATGCCTCACGGTATAACAGCGAACTCATTTACCTCCGTGTCTTTGTCGCCGCCATTAGTAATGTTCTGTCTGGGAAAGTCATCTACAAATTTCGACGCGTTTATGAATGCTGATTGCTTTGCTGTAAATATTTTAACGGCGGAACAGGATAAACTTTCAACCCACTTTGCTACCTTTGAAGGGGATAGGTTCGACGGATTGAACTGGATTACATGGGAGACAGGGGCCCCGATTTTAAAAAATGTTATCTCGGCAATTGATTGTCGCCTAGAGGCAACGCACGATGCTGGGGACCATGTCATTATCGTTGGATTAGTCGTGCGCGCCGAGGTTCAAAATCAATCCTCACCACTGCTTTACTTTAAGGGCGCTTATGAAAAGCTTGCCCCTTCATCAGGAGTGCTTAAGGATTGATTTAAATTCTCTAAAAATTGTTTTATTATTCTTTTTTTAAGCTTTAATCTCATCGAGAATTTGATCTCTGTGTTCATCTAAATTTGGGGCAGGCGATCTTGTTGTTGGGTCTTCAAAACCCGATATTTTTATAGGATTCCCAGAAACCTTCATTGGACCGGTAATAGGATCATCGATTGAAACAATCATATTACGGGCGATTGTTTGGGGGTGCGAAGACGCTTGGCCTACATCATTGATCGGACTTGCGGGTATACCGAAGTCGCCTAATCTATCTACCCAGTGCGAGGTCGTATTTGTGCCAAGTACGGCTTCCATTTCGGTTTTCAATGCCTCTACATTCTGGTTTCGAAGGTCGTTGGTAGTGTATCTTACGTCAGTCACCCATTCTGTCTTCCCTAGCGAATCGCATAGTTTTCCAAATAAAGCATCGTTCCCAGCAGAGATAATTATATAACCATCTTTAGTTTGATAAGCTTCAAACGGTGTGATCGAAGGATGTCTTGCTCCAAGTGGTCCTGGAGCTATTCCGCTGACATGATACCGCATAACCGCATTTTCTAGTAATGCTAATTGACAATCCAACATTCCAATATCAACTTTTGTCGCTTCACCTGTAAGTTGACGATGATATAGCGCTGCTTGAATTCCTATGGTTGCGTATAGACCCGATCCGATATCGCCGATGGACATGCCTATTCTTGTTGGTGGACTTCCAGGGTGGCCAGTTACACTCATTATACCGCCCATTCCCTGAACAACCATATCATAAGCGGGGCGGTACATATCTGGGCCCGAATGTCCAAAGCCTGAGGCGGATGCGTAGATTAACTTTGGATATTCTTGCTTCAGAGTATCCCATCCAAACCCTAATTTTTCCATAGTCCCTGGCCTGAAATTTTCAACAATTATATCTGCTTTTGCTAAAAGTTTTTTAAACACGACCTTGTCAGTTTCGGTTTTTAGATTGAGCACGAGGCTCTCTTTTCCTCTATTTACAGATTGAAAATAGGCTGATTTTCCATTGACGAATGGACCATATTGCCGCGCATCATCACCGGTCTCTGGAGCTTCGACCTTAATAACTCTAGCCCCCAATTCTGCTAGCATTAATGTGCAGTATGGGCCGGCCAAAATCCTAGATAAATCGATTACCGTTATTCCTGAGAGCGGGCCTTTGTGGGTGGTTTTTGAAATACTTTTAGGGGCGTTCATTTCGATGTCCTTGGGATAATTTTTTTCTGTCATATGGTTTAAACCTATTGACGATATTATTTCAATCTTACCGAATCAAAATTAAAAACAAATTAGTAAAACATCAACAGAATAACGATTTAAATTATTCATTAATTCTAAAATCAAAAGACTCAAAAATCCCCAAAATATAACATTAATACCCGTCAAATATTACTTTTGTTTACCCTATGGTTCATGTTATTCTGTCGGCAGGGAAATCGGTGGGGTTCAAATCTTTTCATTTCTCGTTTGGTGCAACTGTTGTTAAGGCGGCTTGGCACCTTTTTTTAAAAGGTTGGTTTTTTAGAAGTGAGTTCAAAATTACGGGTTAATTTTATTTCCTAAATAAACATAGGGTTGGTGTTCCTGCTTAGAGACTAGGTTGGTATGGTCAAAGCATTGGCACGAGTTCGGAGAAACGGTCAACATGAGTTTAGAAGAACAAACGGAAAAAAAAGAAAATCGACCTCGGGCTCCATACATGAAGCCTACGGATATTAGCGATCCCAATTACTTCCATAAAGTGGTGGACTGTCAGTGGGCTTGTCCAGCTCATACGCCAGTGCCCGAGTATATCCGAATGATTGCTCAGCAGAGATATACAGAAGCATATATGATCAATTGGGAGTCGAATGTATTCCCAGGTGTGCTGGGCAGGACCTGCGATAGACCTTGTGAGCCTGCCTGTCGTAGAGGTCGTATCGAAGAAAAACCCGTCGCTATCTGCAGATTAAAAAGGGTTGCAGCAGATCATAGAGGCGACATAGAGCATTTAATGCCCGATATTGCTCCTAAAAATGGACGGCGTGTAGCTTGCATCGGTGGAGGTCCTGCCTCGCTAACGGTTGCGCGAGATTTGATTCCACTTGGTTATGAGGTTGTAGTTTTTGATCGGGACTCTCGCGGTGGTGGAATGATGAGAAGCCAAATCCCAGCCTTCCGTCTGCCCGAGTCGGTTTTAAATGAGGAGGTAGATAGGATACTGAATTTTGGAGCGGAAACACATTTTAATTATGATGTTACAAGTTTGAAAAAAGTGTTAGATGAAAATTTTGATGCAGTTTTCGTTGGTACGGGCGCGCCGAAAGGTCGGGATATCGATATACCTGGCCGATTGGAAGTTCAGGATAATTTCCATATTGGCATAGATTGGCTGATGAGTGTGGCTTTTGAGCACACATCTAAGATCGGAAAGAAAGTAGTTGTTCTCGGTGGTGGTAACACCGCGATGGATTGTTGCCGGACCGCAAAAAGGCTTGGTGGTGAGGACGTTAAAGTTATCGTTCGCAGTCCCTTCGATGAAATGAAGGCATCTCCTTGGGAAATAGAAGACGCACAGAGTGAAGATATTGAAATATTAAATAACCACGTCCCGGAAAGGTTTCTCGTTGAGAATGGAAAATTAACCGGCATAGTGTTTCAAAAGGTTAAGCCCGAATATGACGAAACGGGTCGGAGGAAGCTTGTTCCAACAGGCGATGATCCAGTTGTTGTGGCTTGTGACGATGTACTTTGTGCTATTGGGCAGGAAAATCATTTTCCTTGGATCGAACGAGATATTGGCCTTGAGTTTGACGAGTGGGATATGCCTGTTGTAGATCGAACGACTTTTCAATCGACAAATCCAAGGGTGTTTTTTGGCGGAGATGCAGCGTTTGGCCCTGAAAATATTATTTGGGCCGTAGCCCACGGGCATCAAGCCGCTATTTCCATTGATCAATTTTGTCAGTCGAAGGATATTAATGAAAGACCGGCGCCTGACGTAACGCTGATTAGCCAAAAAATGGGAATGCACGAGTGGTCGTACCATAACGATATCTCTAATGAAGAAAGATATGCAGTGCCGCACGCAGAGAAAGTGTCAGCTCTGAAAGATATCAAATTGGAGGTTGAGCTGGGCTTCGATGAAAGAATGGCGTTTGAAGAGGCAATGCGCTGTCTTAATTGTGACGTCCAAACCGTTTTCGAAGACGTTAAATGTATTGAGTGCGATGCATGCGTTGATATCTGTCCCGTCGATTGTATCAATTTTATAAAAAATGGAGACGAAAAAGATGTTCGTTCACGTCTTCGGGTGCCGGCACTTGACGAAGATCAAAGCCTTTATGTCTCTGATACGCTGCCAACTGGTCGGGTTATGGTCAAGGATGAAGATGTCTGTTTGCATTGTGGGTTATGCGCTGAACGTTGTCCGACAGCAGCTTGGGATATGAATCAATTTCTTCTCAAGGAAGGACAGGCGAAAAACCAAAGGCAAGTTGCATGATTGTAAATGACTTCGTAATCAAGTTCGCTAATGTCAATGGTTCTGGCTCCGCCAGTGCTAACGCACTGTTCGCGAAAGCAATATTCAGAATGGGGGTTCCAGTCGCTCCTAAAAATATTTTTCCATCAAATATTCAGGGGTTGCCCACTTGGTTTGAGTGCCGTGTAAATGGGAACGGATACCTAGGTAGAAGGGATGGCATTGATATTATGGTGGCCATGAATCCTCAGAGTTGGGACGAGGATATTAAGGCAATTTTACCTGGTGGATATTTACTCTATGACAGTACTTTTATCCGAGAAATCGAGCGCGATGATATTAAAACGATCGGAATTCCTCTAACACAGCTCTGCAACGAAAGGTTTACTATCCCAAGGGAGCGGCAACTTTTTAAAAACGTTGCTTATGTAGGCGCATTAACTGGCCTTTTAGACATGGATTTTGATGTTATTAAGGGAATGATATCTGAGCAATTTCGTGGAAAAGATAAGCTGATAGCGCCGAATATAGACGCGCTTGAAATAGGTAGAAATTATGCTCTAAAATATTTTGATTGCCCCTTAGAC
Source organism: SAR116 cluster bacterium AG-313-A07 (assembly GCA_003284265.1). Classification (GTDB taxonomy): domain Bacteria; phylum Pseudomonadota; class Alphaproteobacteria; order Thalassobaculales; family Thalassobaculaceae; genus UBA7326. The sequence goes on along the minus strand of QBVV01000002.1, from coordinate 54,426 downwards.
GTTCGTGTTGAAAGCTCTGATGCGGTAGGTGATCAGATCCTTATAGATGGAAATGCAGCAGCGGGACTTGGCTGTGTTTTTGCGGGGGCAACTGTAGCTGCGTGGTATCCTATAACGCCCTCTACATCTGTTGCGGAGGCCTTTGAAAGCTACTGCCATAAACTTAGAATTGATGAAGAAACAGGTCAAAAGAAATTCGCAATTGTACAAGCGGAAGATGAGTTGGCGGCTATCGGGATGGTGATTGGTGCGAATTGGAACGGCGCTCGTGCATTCACCGCCACAAGTGGTCCAGGTATTTCATTAATGAGTGAATTCCTTGGTTTGGCTTATTTTGCAGAGGTACCTGCTGTGTTGTTCAATATTCAACGGGGCGGGCCATCAACAGGCATGCCGACAAGAACCCAACAGTCAGATATAACTGCGTGTGCCTATGCTAGTCATGGAGATACAAAACATATTTTAATATTCCCTTCTAATCCCACGGAATGTTTTGACTTTGCAATAGAGGCGTTTGACCTTGCAGAGAGATTACAAACACCCGTGATCATAATGAGTGATCTTGATCTTGGTATGAATGAATGGACGACAAAGCCATTTAAGATCGATGAAGCTAGAGGTTTTGATAGAGGGAAAGTATTAAATGCGGAGCAGCTTGATGAGGTAGAACGCTTTGGTCGTTACCTGGATGTTGATGGTGATGGGATACCATACCGCACGTACCCGGGGACTCATCCTGAAAAAGGTGCTTTTTTTACTCGTGGAACATCGCATAACGAGTATGCAGGTTATACCGAAGACGGTAGTGTTAATGTTCGCGTTATGGAACGCTTGGTTCATAAATTCAATACTGCTAAGGAACTGGTGCCCGGACCTGTGTTTGGTCAAGATAGGCAAGATTCTACCATAGGGTTGCTATATTTTGGTACGACGGCAATTTCGATTCCGGAAGCTATGGAGATGCTAGACGGCCGAGATATAAAAATTGACACCATGCGTATTAGAGCTTTCCCTTTTTCAAAAGAGGTTGAAGATTTTATTGACAGCCACGAGAAGGTATTTTTGGTAGAGCAAAATAGAGACGCACAACTAAGAGCCTTATTAGTCAATGAATGTGAGATAGACCCCGCTAAAATAGTGCCGGTACTTAATTATGATGGTTCTCCTATTACGGCAAAATGTATCGTCGACTTAATAGCGGAAGCTCTAGCGGGGAATGTTAAGCAAGTTGAATCTAATACAGTTGCTGCAGAATGAATATGGAAATTTTTATTGGATAACCACTTATGAGTTATATTGCTAAGCCAAAATTTCATCATCCAAATTTACCCCGTAATGGTTTAGGGCTGACCCGTCGGGATTATGAGGGGGCGATGTCTACGTTATGCGCTGGTTGTGGTCACGACTCAGTCAGCGCTGCGATCGTAGAGGCTTGTTTTGAACTGAATTTACCTGCTCATAAATTGGCTAAGATGTCTGGAATTGGTTGTTCGTCGAAAACACCTACTTATTTCTTATCTAAAAGCCATGGTTTCAACTCTGTACATGGTCGAATGCCCTCGGTAGCAACTGGCGCAAATTTAGCAAATAACGAGTTGAAATATATCGGTGTCTCGGGCGATGGAGACACAGCGTCCATAGGATTTGGTCAATTTGCTCATGCAGTACGACGGCAGGTTGATATGCTTTATATTGTGGAAAATAATGGAACATATGGGCTAACCAAAGGCCAATTTTCAGCAACCAATGACCGAGTATCTCTTGGAAGAAAAGGTCAGAAAAATGCATTTGATTCCATTGATTTAGCAGCTATGGCTATACAACTCGGAGCCAGTTTCGTTGGGCGAGGCTTTTCTGGGGACAAAGAGCAGTTGGTTCCAATGATAAAGGCGGCACTTTCGCATAAAGGTTTTGCGTTCATAGATGTAATATCTCCTTGCGTAACGTTTAATAATCACAACGGTTCTACTAAAAGTTTTGAATTTTTTAGGGATAATGAGCGATCAATCACCGCCACTGATTACATTGCTCCGAGAGAATCTATAACCGCTGAGTATGAGGAAGGATCAGTAATTGATGTGACCCTGCACGACAGTAGTAAGGTGCGTTTGCGAAAACTTGACGCTAACTATGATCCATCTGATTCGGCAGCAGCTCTGCAGCATATAATGAAGCACGAGGAATTAGGTGAGGTCGCCACTGGGTTGTTATACCTTAATGTTGAAGATACTGAGTTAAAAGAAAAAATGGACATGGTTAACGTGCCGTTGAATTCGCTTGGGGTTGCAGAACTCCGACCAGACAGCAATAAGCTGGAAAGTATCAATAAGAGCTTACGGTGAAAATATTGGAAGTATTAACTTAAATTCTCAGCTATTTGCTTTGCTGCTTTCTCTAGTTTAGAGCCAAATCGCTCTCTTTGTTTCATCCATTTCCATGCTTCCCGAGATGCGTTCATTTCGAGAGCAGCTATTGGTAAGCCATTTTTATCCAGTATCGCAGAACCGATGGAAATCATACCCAAATCAGTCTCTCCATCGATTATTGAAAAACCTTTTGTATACGCTGTTTCAATCTCCTTTAGTATTAACTTTGGGTCTGTTTTGGTTTTTTTAGTGTAGGTATTTTTATGCGAAGAAAATACCAGCGCTACGGCATTCATGGCTGGCAGGTGGGATAGAACGGAACGACCTGCTGAACTGTAGATCAAATCAAAAGGAGCCCCCGGTGTCATAATTTTTGGACAAGGTTTTTTACTCGGGCTTTGCATTATGTTAATGAGATTTGTCTTGTTAAAGGCCAGCAAAAAAAAACTCTCTTCGACACTTGAACTTATATCTCTAATTATTTCAAAAGAGGCTTTTTTAATTCTTCCAAGTCGAGTGTATGTAAAACCAAGACTTAGTGTTTTTATCCCAGGTGTATATTTTTTTGTCTGTTGGTTTTTTTCGATATAGCCAAGTTTTTCCAATGTATATAAGAGCCTCTGGGTCCCACTTATTCCATATCCCGTAAGTTTGGATATCTCACTTAAGCTGAGCTCATTTTCAACGCTTTCAAATAATTCAATTATAGCAAAGCCTTTTTCAATAGACTTAATAAAAAGAGGATCCTCAAAACCAGAGGCCATTTTTACAACTACCTTAAATAAAATATTTAAAAAAATTGTTGAAGGTGTTTAAAACAAGACAATAATATGGAAAGTACTATCACCGTTGCAACTCAAAAGAAATGAGGATAGCCCTACTTTAGATAGAAATACTTAGTAATAAACTTCAATCGAGAAATAATCATGCGATCATCGTCAGGGACATTTCCTTTTAGAGATATTAATGGAACGGTTTGGCTTGCATATACAGACTGGGGTATATCGACGCGTGAAAATTTATTACTTTGTGTGCACGGTCATACCAGGCACGGTAGGGATTTCACGAAACTTGGGGAATATTTTTCGAAAGACTGGCACACTATTAGTTTTGATTTAGCAGGACACGGGAAAAGTGGTTGGCTTTCAAATAAGGAAGACTATTCCCTGGAGAGCTCTGTGCGTCATATCGATGGCCTAATGGATTATAGGGGGATCTCGAAAGTCGATTGGCTTGGTACATTTACAGGGGGCATTTTGGGAATGATTTTTGCTGCCCGGGACGATAGCCCCATACGACGTCTAATACTAAATGACGTTGGGCCTGTTTTAACGTTTGGATCAATAAAGCTTTTACTAGACCGTTTTAAATCAAATGCCGTATTTAGAGACTTAGAGGATGCCAATATATATTTCAGAAGAGCATATTCAGGTTGTGGTATTGGCGATGATGTTGACTGGTCGGATTTCATTGTTCGAAGTATCAATAGAGAAGTCGACGGGACCTACAGTCTGCATTATGACCCCGCAATTATAAATGAGTTGGAAACCATTTGGAGTGATCTTGACGTTTGGGATGTTTACGAAAAAATACAATGCCCTGTGCTTGTATTGCGAGGTAAAGGGTCAGGTGTTCTGAGCAGAGAAGTAGCAGATAGGATGGCGCGGGTAGGACCGAAAGCGAAAATAATTGAACTCGAAGATTGTGGACATGCTCCGGTACTCGTTGATTCAAAATATTTGAGCATAGTTTCCGAGTGGTTGAGTGAAACCAATCACCTAATAGAAGATGAGGACCTTCCTCCACAAGATAAAGAGCTGGGTAAAGATCAAGTTGACTAACCCCTCAAGTTTAAAGTCGAGTGAGAGATATCCGAACTACCAAGAGAGGTTTCCTTGGTTTGGTGCCGACTTGCAGACCTTGAGAAGTTTCTTAATACCAAAACTAAAAATCTCGAATTGTAAATCATCAGATAAACTTACGTTCCAAATGACGGATGGATCGGGTGATCAACTAACTGGTACGCTAAGTTTTCCTTGCTGCACGATAGCCCAATTACCATTAATTGTTTTAATCCATGGACTTGGTGGTTGTGAAGATAGTGCGTATATGTTGCAAACGTCAGATTACTTCCTTGGACGTGGTTACAGTATTTTAAGACTCAATCTAAGAGGAGTTAAATCGGCGCAAGCGCCCTCTCGACATTACTACCATGCTGGACGTGATCAAGACTTGCAGAGCGTCTTTAAAGAGCTAAATGCAATGCAATTTATGCCTAATGGAGTAATAATTATAGGGTTCTCACTGGGCGGAAATATACTCTTAAAGTTGCTCGGGGGATCTGGAACTGAGTATCCCATCAGGGCGGCTTTATCTGTCTCCGCGCCGATAGATTTAGCAATGACCTCTGAACGAGTTTTGCAGCCCCGAAATTACTTATACCACAAGTGGCTGTTACACCATATGAAGAATGGTATACTTGGTTTGAAGAATTTAAATGACAGACAGAGAAAAACTATTCTGCGTACGAATACGGTATATGAATTTGATGACCGTGTTACTGCGCCGAAAAATGGTTTCTCGGGCGCGGTTGATTATTATAAATCCTGTTCCGCCAAGTTTTTTATCCACGAGATAAAAGTACCAACATTAATTGTTAGCGCTAAAAATGACCCATGGGTGCCATCCACTATGTATTCGTCTATTGCTCGGTGTAAATTGAAAAATGTCAAAATTATGCTGCCGGAGGGGGGAGGGCATGTTGGATTTCACGATCGCCGCGGGTGTTGGTATCATAGAGTTTTCCATCAATTCATATCAGAACTTAGCTGCTAATAAATTAAATCTGGATTTCCTCGGTTTTACAGAAAAGGTGCAGAAAAAAGGCTCTGAGCATATGCACAGAGCCTTTTGGAAAAGAAAATTATAAAAAAGAAATTATCGCTTAACTCGTGTGATTTCTTCGAGTAGCTCGTCCCCCGTTGTAATGATTTTTGTTGCAGCCGAGTAAGCTCTTTGTGCAATTATCAAATCGGTGAACTGTCCTGCTATGTCAACAGTGGAGTTTTCTAAGGCGCTAGCAGACACACGTCCCGCTCCACCTTCTGTGGCGAAGTTCAAAACCGCTTCTCCTGAGTCAGCAGTGATCCGGTAAGCGTTTCCAGATAATGATTCAAGCTCTGCTGGGGCAGGGACAGTCGCGATAGGAAGTTTATAAATTGGACGAGAAGAACCATCCGAAAAAACAGCAGTTAAAAGTCCTTTATCATCAAATGATACTCTTTCTAAATCTGTTGGACCATTGCCATCTTGGTTTAAGAGTGATGTTTGGTATGGTGCATCATATTGTGTCATACCAGATGATGTGCCAAAATTTCCAAAGTTTACATTAAAGGAAAGTGTGTCAACCGCTCTACCAGCATATTGTCCAGTGATTGCAGCAGCCGTAAATGTGATGGTTGTAGTAGCAGCGGTTCCAGTGGCACCGGTGGTGGCTGCCCCTCCACCTCCAACAGCGGTTACCGTTTTGGGTGTGCCATCTGTGTTGAATTCTATGCGGAAACCTGTAGCTTTACCGGCAGTACCTGTTTCAGCTATGTTTTGAGCGCCTCCTGCCGGATCCCGCAAGGTGGCGACGCAATCCCAAATATTCGCGGTGGCTGTCTTGTCCCACTCAAGTCGCAAAAGATAATCGTTACCTTGCGAGTCATAAACGGTAAGGTTTGTAACGTCAACGGCGTCGGCATCAGCGGCAGCTGCGTTTAAATTAATATTCAATTCCACATTTTCTGTTACTTTTGCAACCCTTTGAAATTTTGATAAATCGACTGTTTCCAGACTAGAGAGCAAGTCCTTAGTCGTTGCGTTTTCAATAGCACCCGTTCCGTCCGTTGCATAACCCTGCAGATAAAACCCTGCACTGTTCACAAGCTTATCATTTTCGTCTTTTATGAAATTTCCTGCCCTCGTTAGCAGATATTCATCACCTAAGCCAGGCACAGGGGCCTCGTTTGTTATAAAGAAACCATTCCCATCGATAGCAACGTCGGTGGAGTTTGCTGTTCCTTGCAGCAAGCCTTGCTTAATAGGGTCTGATTGAGTGATCGACTTCACGCCGCCTGCGCTTGCAGAGGTGCTAAGACTTTGTGTCACCAAAGCCTGGAATTGTGTGGTTGTATCTTTGAACCCAACCGTATTCACGTTAGCGATATTATCGGAAATAACAGCAAATGCTGTTGATTGTGCGGCAACCGCTGCCACTCCTGCAAATAGTCCTGAGTTAATGCTCATTTTTTTCTCCGTTTTTTTACAAGGGTTCGCCTTGTTTTTCTTTTCCTAGTATAGTTTTGCTTTCTTGCAGTGACTGGCTTTTTGCCGTTTAGTTAAATTAAAAAAGTTTTATTATTTAATCTTCATTATTTCTGACAATGCGACCTCTATGTCTTTACCTAGCAGAAGGCTTGGCCCTGTAGCGTTGGATTTGATGCCGCTTACCAAGCCAATGCTGTCCACAGTGCTGTCGATAGCTTTACCAGATGCATCTTTTGCGATGATCATGAGTGAGTAATTACCGGGTTCTAAGGTATTTCCTTTTCCATCTTTGGCATCCCAGGAAAACTGGTGTCTGATACTATTAGTCAAGTTACCGGTTTCAGAATAAACGCTCCTGCCTTTCGCGTTCATAACATGCAAGTCTACAGACGTGGCGGCCCTGTCAATCTGATAACCCCAAGTTGTACCTTTCGGTGTTACATAGGTTTCATTACCTTCGATTTGAATTGAGCGTCCAATATAATTAAGCGCGCCAAATTCTGCATTGTTGGATTGTAATCGAACTAAATCTTCCAGATTTTGATTTTGTGCTATCTGTTGTTCAACGTTAGCAAAATCTACCAGTTGTGCCGTCATTTGATGCGTGTCCATGGGGTTGGTTGGGTCCTGATTTTTCAATTGGGTAGTCAACATCGTCAAAAACGTATTTAGGTCTTCACCCAACCCGGTTCGAGCCGTTTTTGCTGCACCGCTAGCGGCATTACTGCTGCTTATCGCTGTTAGATCCATTATCTCACTCCTACGTTAACAGGTTTATCGAACCATCAGGAGTGATCCCGATAGCTGTCGCCGATATGGGGTTTGATTCATTTTCAAGAGAGTTTGAGACATCTGAGGTATCCGGATTAGTGTCGTCTTTGGAGCTCTCTGAATTAGCTTGCCGAGTATCAGAATTATCCTTTCGACCATGGAGATCAAACGATAAGGAGTTTTGGTCAGTTTTTAATCCGGCATCCTGCAGAGCCCGCTCCAATACTCGAACATCTTTCTGAAGAATGTCGAGTGTTTCTGATCGTTCGGCGATAATCATGGCTTTAGCGCGACCATCATTTGCAATTTCAAGCTTGACTTCCACACGACCCAATTCTTGGGGTCGTAATTGAATTTTAATCTTGTTGTCGCCGTTTTGAATAGTTTTTGATAGTTGTACAGAAACCTGATTTGCTGCTGTAGGCGCCGCGCCTGGCCGTGAGTTAGTCACGGGTTGCTGAGCCGCAAGAATACTGTTTGTTGTCTGTGGGCTGCTCGCGTTGACCCCAGCCAAAGCATTTGGTGCCGCGGGTTGATTAGTTTGTGTGCCCAATGAAGTTGGCCCGATTTTCCTGGTTGAGGGGTGCTGATTGGTTGAGCCATCCGATTTGAGCGCGTGTTGCTTGAAGGTTTCCAGCCCATTTATAGGTGTTCCGCTAGGTTGGATAGCAGTGTTTGATGCTATGTTGGAAGCGTTGCCTTGAGGGCTATTTTGAGTAAAACCTGAATTGTTTTCCCCAGTATTTGCGCCTACATGAAGTGGTTTCGCGTTGGATATTTGTTGATTGCTCTGACCTGTTTCAACTTGATGTTGGGGTAAGTTCAACGATTGTGCTGATACACCCCTATTTGCAAGCGCTGCGTTATTATCTCCCGCCTGTGCTCCATTTTGAGCTTGTAAGATGTTGCTGCCAGCGGCGTTAGAAACCCGAGGTGCTGTATTACTATCAACGACGCGGATAGAGACATCTCCTTCCAATGGGCTTAGTTTTAAGCTTGGGACTTTGTTCTCATTTTTTAATGTCGGATTCATATTTTTTCGACCCGTAGCTCGTTCTGCTTCTGTTTGTGGCTTATTAACCTCCTGAAGTTTAGGGGTTGATGACAATAATAGACCCTTATCGTTGAGGCTTGAGCTTTGGGTTTGATTTATAACAATAGCTACGTTGGTTTGATTGTTCGTCGTCGACCCGGCTTGATTTAAGGTAGAGGCAAGTTTATCCGAGTTATTATTAAGTATCGGTTTTTGTGCGATTTTTGTATCCGTACTAACGGGTTTTGTAATATCTAAAAATTGTGGCTCAAGCGGTGTTTTATTGTTGGACCCCGCTATAATATCAGATTTTTCTCCGGCTATTGTGGTATTAACATTGGATTGACCAACAACATCAGAGGATTTTGTTTCTCCTGTTTTTGGAGAGATTGGAACCAACTCTGACTCAAAAGTTGCACTGTTGCCTCCCTTTTGGGGAATAGCTACCTCAACTTTGTTAGGTGCAGAAACTGCAGCTGTGTCGTTATCTGTAGCCGGCAGGATCGGTTTAATTACGCTATTGAGCGCCTCGGATATTTTAGATTCATTAGTTGAAGTTTTATCGGATTCGATCTTAGAGCTTAGAGATGCAGGGTGACTTAATGTTTTCGCATTATCAGCCGTAACGACGTTAGCCGTCGTTTGTATAACGGGAGCTGTCTTCTGTATATCAGACATTGCGCCATACGGGGGCTCTTCTACACTTGCCTGTTGCAAATCCTTATTATTAGAGATGGCTCTATTAGAAGATGCGTCGGCTAATTCATTGGCGTCAACTTCCTTTGAGATGCTGCTATTCGCATGATGATCATTCATTGAGGTATTGTTATGATTATCGTGTGATATTTTTTCGCGCTCGTAATCTCTGTTGCCGTTTACAGGCTCAACCGGGGACCTTCTGGGATCTGAAGATTTGGATGCCTCGACGGTACTATCGTCTTTGGAGTAACCTGACGGGTTGTCTCCCTCAGTCTCGTGTCTCGTTACCTGTTTTTCCGGTTGTCTCATAACGTCGGTCTGTTTGGAAGGTGCTTCCCTTGGAGGCGCTAAGTCAGAAAGTTGGCTTAAATTAGCTGTCGTCAGCATTTCGGAATTAAAAAACTGACTGAAATCCATCCCACTGGTTAATTGTTGAGGCTTCCTTAATTTTGGGGAAGGGTTGATCTCAATATTCTCTATGGCTGACATCTGATTTGCCTCGTTGGTTGACCTTTACAATGAAAGAGCAAGATTGAGGCCATCTTATGTGAAAACGAAAACCCAGTGTTTTCAGAGGGTTAGGGTTTTGGAAAATGATTTTTGATCGATATAAGAAAATACTGGGCATTATTTGCTTGGTTGACAGGTAAAAAATTCCTAATAAAAGTAAAACACAATAAATATATATAAAATTATTAATAAAATACATATTATATATATATAACTATAATATACTGGTTTTGATATATTATATATCTACAAATAGTAATTAATAAAAAATATATAAAAATTTAATTAAAATACTTTACAAATATAAATTATAATGATATTAACTATTTATTGAGTAATTCAGACCTCGACAGAAGTCGGGCCGAACCTTAGAAAAAGGAATAGAAAAATGGCAATTCAAAACTCAGTATTTACTAACCCGTCTGCGTTTACCGCACTTCGGGCTCTCAACTCCGTTAACCGTCGATTAGATGTCACACAGAACCGGGTCTCAACTGGACTACGTGTCTCCTCATCATTGGATGATGCTTCTGCTTTCGCCGTTGCCCAAGGTATACGTGGCGAACTCCGCGCACTGGAGTCAATTTCACAGGGATTAAATAACTCAAAAGCAGTAGGTAAAGTTGCTGTCACTGGTGCAACAGCAGTGTCAAATTTATTAATCGACATTCGACAAAAACTTACAGAGCTAGCTAACTCCAGTATTTCTACGTCCCAGCGAACAATTATAGGCGCGGATTTTAATGAATTGATGTCGCAGGCAGGCAGCTTCATAGCCAACGCTACCTATAACGGGTTCGCATTATTGCGATCAACAGGTAACAACGTCTCCACGCTGGCTAATTTAGCAGGTGGCTCTTTGACTTTATCGGCTCAGATTAATGTTGATAATTGGTCCAGAAGTCTTGCACGAGCCACTGTAGCTACTGCAGCAAATGCGCAGAGTGTTATCGCTTATCAATTCACATCATTGGAGTCTACCGTTGCTGCGGCATTGGGGACCCTTGGTGCCGAAGTTAGATCCCTGGAACAGCAAACAATTTTCCTTCAGGAGTTACGAGATACGAGTGATGAGGGGCTTGGTAATATTGTAGATGCTGATCTGGCTAGAGAGTCTGCTAAGTTAACATCACAACAAATTCAACAGGAATTGTCAGTTCAAACGCTATCCATAGCTAACGACCGTCCTAGCACGATACTAGGTCTATTCCGACGATAAAAAAATAAAACCGGAAAAGTTGCTAATGGCTTTTCCGGTTTTCTTTCTTTTTGCATAGGGCACAATACAAATAAAACACAGTGTATTCACAAGATTTATAGCTTATTCGTTCTCTTTTTTTAGAAAATAAAATTATGAGTAATATCTAATCTATCTACCCTCTGCAAAAAATATCTTGACATCTGTGATTCGTCTGAATTATTTAAGGGTGCGGTTTGGTCATAAACCAGGATCGTATTTTGGGCAAAAAGCCCGTAAACCTTAGAATAAGGGAATCGAGATGGTAAATAATTCTATCTACACAAATCCGTCTGCTTACACGGCTCTTCAAAATTTACAGGTGGTAAATCGTAAACTGGAAGTATCTCAGTCTGCGATATCGTCTGGTTTGAGAGTGGCGTCAGCGACGGACAACACTTCATCTTTTGCTATTGCGCAAGGGATCAGGGGTGAAATAGCGGCTATTGAAGCCACAAATAAAACAGTGACTAAAGTTAAAGGTATCGTCGATTACAATCTGGCAGCGGCTGAGGGGATTTCTAACTTAGTTGGAGAACTGAAAGCTAAGCTGACTGAATTGCAGGATACGACTTTGTCAAGTTCTCAGCGTACTCAAACAGTATCCGATTTCAATAATTTGTTATCGCAAGCAAAAGATTTTGCAAGAGGCGCGGCTAATTTGGATCAGGTGAACGGCACCCTTGTCGATTTATTCTCGAGTGGGGGGACAGCGGCAGTTGCCGATCTCACGGTCGATATTAACCCGGGGATTTCAGGTATTGTAACTGCCGCTTCAGCTTCCATAACTGTTTCTCATGATATCACTGTTGCAGTTTTTGCTCGATTAAGCTCTTTGCAAGGAGCTGCGCGCACAGGCACGGCCGCAAACGCAACGAGTACGATTACGACCGATTTTGTGTCTTTCGAGAGTGACATCGCTGCGGCATTAGGGCACCTTGGAGGTGCATCTGAGCAATTAGCTGCCCGTGCTCAGTTCCTTGAGGCAGTAAAGGGTAGCCGCCAGGAATTATTAGGTTCGTACGTAGATGCGGATCTGGCTGCAGAGTCAGCGAAGCTGACGGCATTGCAAGTACAGCAGCAATTAGCTGTTCAGGCTGTTGGCATAGCTAATCAAAGACCACAATCATTACTTGGTCTATTTAGATAAATCCCTTTCAAATAGGCGGATAATAAAACTTATCCGCCTATTTTTTTTTTGATTTCCTAGACGCGAAGAGCTTTTTCTAAGTGATGTTCGATGTTTTGAATTAATAATTACCATTTTGATTCGCAGGTTTTTTGGTAGACCGCACTGGGATCAAAAGAAATATATGGAAGCAACATATATTTTTTTTTAGTGAAATCCTTAGTTTTTGTAAGCCAAGTAAACTCTTTTGAAATAGCAATCCCGAATTGAGGGTATAATTGTTAAAATAAATCAAAAAATTAACTTATAATTATAAGTAACTGAAAAATAAGTATATTGTTTGTAAAATTTTTTTTGAAATTAAAAATATTATATCCAGAGATTTTTCATATGTAGTCTAGTGAGGATAATTTCTACTGTGCTCCAGTTATTAAGAAACCAGATCGATCCTGCCTTAAAATTTCATAAAAAAGCTTTTATTTGACAACGATTCGCCAAGTACGCGATTATAGACGTACAGTTTATGAAAGTGAATCTATATGCCGCTTAAAATAAACGTTAAATCGGGAGAGAAATTTATTGTCAACGGCGCCGTTATGGTTGCTGGCAATAAAGGAGCCTCTTTGGTTCTTCAGAATGAGGCCACGATCCTTCTTGGGAAAGATGTGATGCAGGAAAGCGAGGCGAATACCCCCTCGCGAAGGATCTATTTTTCTATACTTGTAATGTATCTCGATCAGGAAAATGCCGCAAAATATAGAGACACTTTCATGTCATTGGTTGAGGCGTTTATGGATGCGACCACTTTTGCGGAGGTACGACGAACGCTTCTTCACATTGTCGAGGATGTAAATAGTAAGGTTTATTACAGAGCAATGAAAACCTGCAAAGCCCTGATTAAGTATGAAGATGAGATGCTCAAAATCAATAATGCGAATGTATCGGACGAATAATTAGATGGCCGGGGTTGACGCGTATAAAAAAGCTTTAAATAAAACATCTTCCGATCGGGATACAGAATATCGTCTTTTGGCTCAAGTCACGGCATCCTTGATTGAGGCTAAAGAAGCCGACGGGGACATGAGAGTTAATCCAAAAAAAATGAGAATGGTTGCAGAAGCTTTAAACTGGAATAACGAAGTCTGGGCGGCCTTTATGGATGATTGTCGAAGTTCAGATAATAGACTTCCTGAGAAATTACGGGGTGGTATATTGAGTTTGGCGATTTGGGTCGGAAAAGAGACCAAACTGGCAATGAATGGTGATAGTGATCTTGATATGCTCATAGCCGTCAACCGCGATATAATGAAGGGCTTAAGCAGTTCTGGAAACTCTGACGCCCTAAACCCTTCAATACCTGGGGGCAATCAAGAACCGGTAACTAGACCCAACACCGGTAATATTAAGACCTAAGTGATTAGAAGAATGCTAGATAGTGGATATAAAATTAGTATAAAATAAGGTCTAAAATAAAGTGGGTCATGAGCACTCTTTGGAAAAAATACAGCAAGCTCTTTTATTACATGAATGCGGTAGGCTCGATGAAGCTCGGTTGATTTATCAAGAGATCATTAGGGAAAACCAAGTTCAGCCAGTTGTGTTAAACCTGTATGGCACGTTGCTTCATCAACAGGGTTTTCATGCTATGGCTTTTAAAATGTTGAAAAAAGCAGTCGCGATAAACCCTGATAATGAAATATATTATAATAGACTAGGTGCAGCTCTGAATGGCATGGAAGAAAATAACCAAGCTATAGTCGCTTACAGTCGTTCCACGCTAATTAACGATGTTTTGTTTGAATCTCAGCTTAATCTAGGAAGTGCTTTGTTAAAAATAGGGCGCGAAATAGAAGCCTATATCCCAGTAAAGCGCGCCGTTCAACTCAATCCAGATTCCTGGGTAGCAAGGTTCAGGCTTGGGTCAATTTATCAATCTATGGATAAATATGAGCAGGCAATCCAAGAATTGAATCTGGCCTCTGAAAAACATCCCTTTGCACTCGAGCCCTATTTCCAACTCTGTCAAATATATAACAAAAGTCAGAATAGTAAGGACGGTCTGAAGACTGCCCAAAAGGGGCTTATCCTTGCGCCCGAAAGATTTGAGTTCTACCCCCAACTTCATGGTATTAGCCTCATTAAGGACCAGCCACAGAAGTTCAAGGTATTGAGGTGGGCGGAGCAAACCGTGGTTGTAAGATCGACTGACAGTAACTGCTGGTATTTGTTAGCTTTAGAATATCAACGACATGACTTTCGCATTAGATCACTACAAAGCGCCATGCGATCCGCTATTTTAGAGCCTAATTCGTCCAAATGTTATCATACGCTAAGTAATGCATTCCTTATACTTGGTAAATTTAAGTCGGCGCTTTTCATTTCCCAAATTACCTCAGTTGTTTTTCCCGGCGCCGCACCCAATAACCATTTAATTTGGGACTCCCTTTTTTGCATGGGTGAAAAGCAGGCAGCTTGGAGTTATTGGGAAACCAGATTTGAACACGAAGATGCACCTAAACGAATTGGACTACCCCATGAAAAATGGCAAAAGGATGATAGCGGCAAGAAAAAACTATTGGTTTGTTCGGAGCAAGGAATAGGCGATGAGATTTTATACTTGAGCTGCCTCCCTGATCTTTTGCAGGATCAAACTGCAGTAGTCGTAGAATGTGATAAACGGTGGAGGAAACTTTTTGAGAGAAGCTTCCCATCCATAACGGTTGTTCCGCGACAGATTGGCTATAAAGGGGATGACAAGGTTTTCTACGACTACCGCGAGGTAGTTACTACAAATAACATTAATTCGTATGTATTGAATGGTGATTTACCTGCTTTGTATAGATACTCTTTGTGTGAACCAGCGAGCTCCAAAGGGTATTTGAAGGCTGATCCTCTGCGGATACAAAAGTTTGAATGCGTGCTAAGTAAAATTTCAACAAAAACCCTTATTGGTATCTGTTGGCGTAGTGCCTTTTCCGAACCAGTCCCATTTATTTACGCAAAGTTAGATGAGTTGATTTCCGGTCTCCCCGAAGGAGATTATTGTTTGGTTAGTCTCCAATATGGCGACTTCACCGAAGATATTGTTAGAATTGAAAGAGAATTAGGTGTTAAGATCTATGAGATACCGGATCTTAATCAGTTAGAAGATTTGGATGGCGTAGCGGCACTCATTACTTGTCTTGATCTAGTGATCGCTCCAAGTTCCTCCGTGTTGCATCTTTCATGTGCGTTGGGTGTCCCAACCATATCAACTTATTATCCTAATTTTCGATCGGATGCTAGAACTGACCCGTTATTCGGTAATTGTCTTCCTGTTTTAAAGCCAGATGAGAGTTTTTACTCATCAGTGGTGGCTGAGAGAACAGGAGTTGCCACCAGACATTTCTTAGAATTTGGCGAGCTACCGTTTAAAAACTAGGAAAAATTGACTGTTAATAATGGTAATTTGTTTCATTTCTATCCCAAGAACTTGTTTCTAATGGCCGAACATTGTGTCTGAAGAAAAAAATAATAATCAATAAAAACAAATATTTAGGGTTATTTTTGTTAAACTGGCCCGTTCTTTGCTTTGGCTGTTCCAAGATCGTTTTGTCTTAATTTATTAATTGGGGGGTGACCAACCACCTAAGAATAGGTTTTGGTAACTTTTAATTTGCTGAAAGGCACTTTGTTTTACCCTCACCAGAATGTGAGAAGGGAAGATGGAAAATGGCGTCGAGTAGTATTATTACAAATCCAGAAGCGTTTGTTGCACTGCGCAACTTGGAACGCACTAATGAGTCGCTATCCAAGACGCAACAGCGTATTTCGACTGGGCTTAAGGTTAGTAGTGCGCAGGATGATGCATCCAACTTTGCTATAGCCCAAGGTATTAGGGGCGATGTAAAAGCTTTGGGGGCTATCACGCAGGGTCTAAATAACTCGAAAGGCATCGGTAATGTGGCTTTGGCTGGGGTGACCGCTATCTCTGATCTTTTGACTGACGTTAGGCAAAAGTTAACTGAGCTAGCCAATGGCGGTATCACGAGTGCCCAACGCGCGATTATTAAAGCGGATTTTGATAAATTGTTGTCGCAAGCGATGTCTTTTGTCGATAATGCGAATTTCAATGGCAGGAACCTCCTTGTTAGTAACGCTTCGGACGTCAATACAATATCTAATCTCAACGGAACAAATCTGACTTTATCTGCGCAATCTACTGCAGCGGCTTCGGCAGGCAGTCTCGTGCATTTAATAAGAAGTTTGGCGGGAGCTGCCATTGGTGTTACTGGAGCGGCTACTGATGCTGCCAATGCACAGAGCGTCATTGTTGCGGAATATAAATCTCTAGAAACTCAAGTGAATACAACGCTTGGTGCTTTAGGGTCCGAAATAAGGGCACTCAACTTTCAAACAGACTTCCTATCGACCGTTGTAGACTCTACTGAAGTTGGTCTTGGTAATATTGTTGATGCTGATTTGGCTCGAGAGTCAGCTGAGCTAACAGCACTGCAAGTTAGACAGCAATTGGGGGTTCAGGTCCTAGGTATCGCTAACCAGCAACCTCAGATTTTATTAGGTCTCTTGGGCCAGTAAGAGGGGGACAATGATTTTGAGTTGTCGGTGAAATAACAAGAAATTGATACTATGCAAGGTTATGCTGCATACGCCAAGGTCCAGCCTACAAATGACTCTCACCGAGATCTAGAGTATCGGGTGCTCGGAAGAGTAACCGGAGCGCTCATAAAAGCTAGTGCTGATGGAAGTACGTTGTCAGAAGTTTATGATGCTGCTCTCTGGAATGAGAAAGTTTGGCATGTTTTTAGGTGCGATTTAAGTTCAACGGAAAATCAATTACCCACGGATTTAAAAGGGTCTCTGATAAGTTTAGCTATTTGGGTCTCAAAAGAAACCTGCAGAGTTTTAGATAACACTGCTGGGCTCGATGGGTTAATAAACATCAATCGGCAGGTCATGGCTGGCTTGAATGCGCGCTCCCAAACCACATGATGTTATAATACATTTTGTATTATTCTGACCCTTCAATGATATCTGCAACTTTTTCCATTAATGGTTTCCAGGAGTTTGCGGCTCCTTTGTAGAGGCAGGTCATGGAAGGGTTCCACGGGAAATGGTCAGTACCTAAAGCAGTCCAGTCTTTCGTCAGCGTCAATCCAAAACACTGTGTGCCAATAGCGCCTGCCATGGAAATTATTGAAGTGAACGGACCAACGACAAAATCCAACTGACTTATGAGCGCTGCAACATTATCCAGTTCATTGAACATATCAATAGATTTCGGCCGGTATATCTCAACGCCAAAATTTTTCTCTGCTAGTTTTAATTCTTCTTCACAGTCAGTGGCCTGTAAATTTATAAAAATAGAATTTTCAATAGAAAAAATAGGGCGTAATTCGTTTATGGAAAAAAAATAATCGTCATACCTCTTATTTGGTAAAGCTGTATTCCAACAAAAACCTATTTTCTTACCGGGTGCAATTCTACCCAGTTGTTCTTTCCAAACATCAGAAAATTTAGGGTTTGGTATTAAATATGATATTTCTTTACTGAAGCTTTCTATATTGGGGCGAAAATGCAAAGGAAGATCTCCGAGTGCCGTGAACGCTTTAATATTTTTGGTTTTTACTATTGGGCTGTAATCAACTACTGGTATAGCGGTTTTAGATCTGGGTAATTTGCTAATAAATTCGATTTCAGGGAAGCTTCTGGAAAAAAGGGGAGCGAGGCGAGGGTCCGTTTCTATGATACAGGGAGCTGAATCTTTGTGCGTTAGGTCTTTAAAACAAGATGCAAAGCGGAGTTCATCGCCAATTCCCTGCTCGTGATAAACTAATAATTTCCCATTCTTTATTTCTTCTCCCTGCCATTCCTTGGGAAGCCCCTCGCGTTCGATTAGAAGTTCTGGCTTTTTGTGACGCCAGCGGGCCTCTCTCCACCCTTGTTCAAGGTTTCCCGTCGCTAAGAGCCCATTTGCTAAACCCCATCTTACCGATGGATCATTAGGCGCTATAAAAGAAGCTTTTTTGTATAAAGGTACTACCTCGTTGAAATCGCCTTGCCGTAATTTTACCACACCTAGATTATTGATGGCTCTATGCGAAGCGGGACTTAAAAGAATACATTTCGTCAAATCCATATCGCCAAGTTTTATTTTTGCCCTAATGAAATATGCTTTGGCTAGGGTAGGTTCTTTGCAGATAACGTCATCAATGACCTGTTGAGCCTCTAATTTTTCGTCTAACTCTATGAGGGCATTGGCAAGTTCAAGTTGCCAAGTTAGGTGACCTGGGCTCAGAGCTATAGCGTGTCGCAATAGCTGGGTGGCCTCAACTACTTTTTCCGGAACGGTTGCATCTACTTGGTTTTGTAGTTCAGGACCCGAAATAATTAAATTACCAAGATTAAATAGGGCTTCAGCATTCGATGGATAAATCTTTAAAGCCTGACGAAATGCCGCCTCAGCTGCTTCAAAATTTTGTACTTTTAATAGTGCACTTCCATAGTGATTGAAAACTTCGCTGCTGTCGGGCTTCAAAGATACAGCCATCTCTAAAAACTTTAGAGCCAAATTATTCTGGTCCAATTGATGGTAAGCTACTCCTAAATAATGAATGGCGTGTGGGTCTGTTGGTGATATTTTAAGAATTTTTTCATAAAAATCGATCGCTTCTCTTACTTTAAAAGCATTGTGATACTGTAACGCTCTCTGAAGCAGTTCATTTATTGTTGCTTTTGAAAAGTCTTCATTCATAGGGGCAGATACCTATTTGAATTTTACGCACTTTCTACATAAGTTTTAAATTATACCGACATGATGGGCTTGTTAAGTGAATACTCAAAACAGCTGATGAGATGATATTGGCATCGTTTTTCGAAGTGGTGCAAAATGGCCCGTAAATTGCATAGTTTTAGAAGGAATGTTTTATTTTTACCTAATTATAGGTAGAAAAGGGTTAAATATGAGTCTTACGACCTCACTTCTTCATGCTCGATCTGGTCTGGTTGGTGCGCAAGCAGGTTTGGATGTTGTGTCGCGCAACATAGCCAATGCGACAACAGAAGGATATACGAAGAAGATCCATAATCAGGCTAACCTTATTATTGGAGGAACCGGTTCAGGGTTAAAGGTTGAAGAAGTTACAAGAAAAGTTACAGACACTCTTCAAGAATCGCTTAGAGAGCAAAATGGTGTAATTGAAAAATTAGAAATTTTGGATGATTTTCTTGGTCGTTTAGAATTGGAATTTGGGAGGCCTGACGATCAATCTTCTATTTCCGCAAAACTCACCGATTTAAAAAAGGCATTTCAAGCATTTTCTACGGCCCCTGAAAATGCAACAAACGCCATTGGTTTAGTCGCTACTGCAGATACATTGGCTCGGTCGTTTAACGATCTAAACACTTTAATACAAGATTTGCGGGTTGAAGCAGATGGTCGGATTTCTGACCGAGTGTTAGAAGTGAATGCATCACTAACAAGTTTGCAGGAACTGAATAAACAGATAGGTCAGAAGGTTGCTGCACTCCAGTCTTCCGCTGATTTGAGGGACCAAAGAGATCAATTGTTGCTGACAATTAATAAAAATCTAAGTGTTGGATCATTTGAAAGGACTAACAGTAAAATCACTGTATCGACCGCTGATGGTCAACTTATGTTGGACGATACTTTAATATCTATGTCATTTGTTGCAACCTCGTCCCTATCTGCTGGATCTAATGGTCAACCTGTTCAATTAGGGGGAGCGGATGTTACGAGTTCAATATCAGCCCGGGATGGGAGTATAGCCGGTTTATTGAGTTTGCGAGATACTGTTTTGCCCGAGTTTCAGGTTGTTTTAGATGATCTTGCTTTCAAAGTGGCTTCATCGTTAGGAACAGTAACTGTAAGCGGGACCAACGAGGATTTGAACTTATTCACAGATTCGGGGGGTAATGTTCCTGGCGCATTCACAAACGGTTTCTCGGGAACTATGAGGGTGAGGGATGCATTGCTAAGCACCCCAACTGATATTCGAGATCCTCAGGCGGGGGCTGGTTATACCCCCCTTGGAGAGGCAGACAACGCGCTGCCACTTGCAGTACTGGGACTTTTCGAAACTCAATCAGCACTTTCTCAAGCTGCTGGTGTCAATAATACAATGGAAGGATTTAGTGCTGCTTTAATTGGTAAAATAGCAAATAAAAAAGCTGATTATGATAGCCAACTCACCTTTCAAAAAGTTTTTAGGGATGGATTACGAGATAGAGTGGAAAATGAAAGTGGTGTGAATACGGACGAAGAATTAACAGAATTAATTAGATTAGAGGCCGCATACGGAGCGTCTGCTCGCGTTCTTAATGCAGTTCAACGGGCTTTTGATGATCTTATTGGGATAATTTAGACGAGGTTGGATGATGCGAATTTCAAATTTAACACAAGTCAATCGGATCCAGTCGAGTGTCAACAATTTGCAGGTCGAGTTGTCTAAAGCCGAAGAACAAATTAGTACAGGTAAAATCTCCTCTTCATATTCAGGGCTGAAAGGAGAAAATGCCAGGATATCCGTGCAATTGCGTGAAGCTATGGAGTCACGTCAATCTTATATTGATACCATTAAAACGACACGTCTCCGAGCTGAAGTGACAGACGCAGCATTAGTTCAAATTCAAGATTTAGCATCGGACTTGAGGGTGGAATTGATAAGGCAGACCCAAGATGTTTATATAGAAGACTTGCCTATAATGAATGAGTTCGCAAAAACGCAAATAGATCGTTTAGCCAATCTTTTGAATTCAGAGGTGGCGGGGCGATTCATCTTCTCAGGAGTAAAATCTGGGACGGCACCGATTGTTGATACGGCGACTATGAAAGCTAATTTTTCTACAGCGGTAAATACTGCGGTCAATGCAGGGGGCAACAGCGCTGCTGCAATTGCGACAGCAGCTGATGCATGGTTCAATAATAAGACTGGCGCAGTTGGTAATAATCCGTTTGCTGTCGTTAACGGTAGTAATGTTGTCACAGTAAGTCATACTAACCATACGCTGTCAGTCGGCGACCAGGTGACTTTTAGTGGCGGAACACCCGTTGGGGGCTTGGATTTAAATGGTACTTTCGAAATAGCTAGTGTCCTCAACGCTAATTCATACACATTCATTTCCGATACAAATGCAACTGCAACTAATGCTACCGGAGGTGGAGCGTCAGTCGCTCACTCAGCCAACTCATGGAATAAATTAGGTACATTAGCATCCACATCTGAAAATACGGTACATGCAGCGGTAGGATTAAATATTTCGTATGGTGAAATGGCTAATCAAGAAACTTTTGCAAATTTATTTGAGGTTTTGAATATTTTTGCAAACGTCAGCATAGATGCTGGACAGGAGGGGGAATATCGAACATTGGTTGATAACTCGAGATTAGCTGTTGAGGCAGCGTTCGACTCGATCAATCAAATGATTGCTGACCTGGGTGGAGATCAAGCACGCCTAACAACTATAGAAAAAAATCATGGAAACGATATAAGCCTACTCACAAAACAACTTGGAAACGTGGAGGATATAGACTCCTTTGAAGCCATCAATAAGTTTCAAGCTCTACGAACTCAACTTGAGTCCTCCTACCAGATCACATCGGCTTCAAGAGGTTTTTCATTGATAAATTTCTTGTAATTACGTTAAGCTTGGTGTTTAGTCGCGGTTTAGGTAGCTAATCTGGGAAAAAAGATGATTTTTTTCTAGACAAAAGCTACATCGTGTGGTATCCAAGAAAATTACCAAGTAAAAAACTTGGTATTTGATGCACAATTTCACTCCAGAATGGAGGGTAAAGTGGAAACACAAAACGTAAATATCCCTTCCAATGTGAAGGTCACTGAGAGTCAGGGTCAAGATTTTCGGTCAGGCTCAGGTGGGAAAACCGAGCCAGTAGAGGGTCCTAAACAGCGAAGTATAGCTGGTCTGTACATTACACCGGTTTTGCAATTTGATAGTCAGGCGTTATCTGTAATTTTCCAGGTGCGAGATGGATTGTCCGGAGAAGTGAAGCAGGAATACCCGCAAGAAAGTGTAATAAAGAGTCGTGAAGAAACTACAGACGTTGATAAAACACTCTCTGTAAATGTTGATTCTGATATACAGCCCGTTGACACAAATAAGTCTGCGGTGCCTCAAGAAAAGGCAGTTCAACAGAGTGCTAGCGTCGATCTTAATACAGTTCCAGCTGAATCAAATGGAGCAACGGCAGTCGCTTCTACAACTGTGGGCATTGCGACTGGGCTCGGAGGTGCTTAGAGGCATTTCGTTACTGGTAATGATGGCATTTTCCAACCAACTATGACGTACCGTTTCGTATAAATGTCTGAAACCTACTAAACTGTCACTGTCAGTTGCGATATCTATTTAAGAATATCGCGCTCTATCAATATATGGTATAGTAACAAATGAAGTCGATTTACCATGAAGTTGGCGCGGATACGGCGCTGGCAGATAGCGGGGCAGTAATGTCTGATAATGAAATAGATAAATTGATAGCTAGTGGACTTACTTTTCATGACTCAGGTGATGTGGAAGCTGCCAGGGACTGCTATTTAAAGGTTTTAGAACTCGATCCTAGAAATTCCCAGGCCTTAGATTTGGCGGGTTTACTATGCATGCAATGTGGTGAATCAGAGGCGGCGAAAGAGTTTTATAAGTCCGCCATAGAAGTTGACCCAGATAACCCAAGGTTTTTGCTTCATCTAGGAATTTTATTTTTGGACCAGGATGACTTGGGCGCTTCTGAGGAAGTATTAAACCAAGTGTTAGAATTAGATCCAGATAATGCAGATGCTCGTTTTTATCTTGCGCTCGGCATGCGGGCTACTGATCGTAGAGATGAGGCAAAGGAAATGCTGGAAACAGCTTGTTCTCTAGATCGAGAAAATGCAAATTACCAGAAATGGTTAGGGCTCGTCTTTATGGAGACCGGAGATTTGGTTACAGCACTAGAATTTACTAAGATTTCATTGGAACTCAGTCAAAAAGACGTCACAGCATATGTTCAATTAGGTGCTATTTTAAATGCTCTTGGGGATCTCGAGTTAGCTGAAAAAGCGCTCCGCTCGGGTCTAGAGATTGCGGGTGAAGATACTCGGTGTCGGGCTGAATTATCAGGAGTTTTGATTGAACTAGGTCGTTTAGAGGACGCAAAAAAAGAACTAGATCACACCATAAAGAGGGATGGTGACGAACACCCCAGTGTATTATCAAATTTGGCTTTACTTGAGTCTGTTAACGGAAACGGGAAATTAGCATATGAGTTAGTTGAAAAAGCCATGGAAATGGACGCGAAAAGTATCGATGTATTGCTAATAGCACACAAAGTCTTTACAAATCTGGATGATAAAGAAAAAATAGACGGGGTTTTAGAGAGCATTCAGAATGTTGCCCCCGATGATGCGCGGGTTTTGAATCTTCTATTTGTTTGATTTAACAGGGTTTTAATTAAAGATTGTGGGTTTAGGTTTGTGTGTTAAGCGCCGCGTTTGCGCTTTCTGGTGTTGAATATGCAGCGTAACCCTGAGGTCGCGCAGCAAATGCTTCAATATTTTTTTTCGTTACCCCTCTTTGTTTTTTTACAGCTTCTATGACAAGGTTCACAACTCTATCTGTAGCGTCATATGAGCCCCGTAAGGTTAACATATTTTCAGATAGGGTGTTTCTAAATTTTTTATATAAAACTCTCAGATCAGCTCTTTCGGTGTCATTAAGGCAGGTAATCACATCTGGTGCGGCTTGCATTTTGTTTTGGGCTTCTAAATAACATTTAGTTAGTTGAACCTTCCGAGCCTGTAAAGTGTCTATCCCCTCATAAATCTGTGTGTTGAGGATATCTGTTTCCATTTGTAAAATTTCCATCAGTTGGCTCATACTTTCAACAAAGGCCTCCGCAATTTTCCTCTGTTCCATTTTATTTAATTTCCTGTCTTTCGAGCAATTGTCGTTCGATAGAATCTGCCAAGCCTATGCCACTAGACTTAGAGATTGCGTTTCCATATTCTTGCACCAGTAAATCTCGGAACATCGCCTCACCATTTCCGCCACCTGTTAATCCATCCGTCTTTATTCCCTTAAACATATGATTAATCATTTGAGAAATGAATAGACCCTCCAATTCTTCAGCAACTTTTCTCAATGCAGGTGGGGAACTTAGACTGCGATCTTTTGTTTTTGACAGATGAATGACCCTCTCCATTGAGGATTGTTGAATTGGGTTAATAATTGCGGAATTTGATAAGATATTATCCATAATTTAGTCCTTTTAAAGCAATTCTATTTCTGCTTGTAGAGCTCCAGCAGCCTTGATCGCTTGCAAGATCGATATCATGTCTCGTGGTCCGATACCAAGTGAGTTTAAACCGTCTACTAATTCCTGCAATGTTATACTTTTAGACAGTACACTAAGTCTTTTTTCGGAGTCCTCGTCTATTTCGATCTGAGTTCTAGGAACCGTTACGGTTTCACCAGCATCGGAAAATGGTTGAGGTTGCTCCACTTGCGGAGTTTCAGTTATCCTAATGGTTAAATTACCTTGCGCGATTGCGACAGTACTAATTCGAACGTTCTCTCCCATAACTATTATTCCGGTCTGTTCGTCTATCACCACCTTGGCAGACATATCGGGTGTTACCTGGAGTTGTTCAATATCTGTTATTAAGCCTACGTTGTTCCCTCTATAATTATCGGGAACAAGAATTGAGACTGTAGCCGAGTCTTTAGATTGAGCTATTGGACCCCCTGCAAACGCATTAATAGCTCCGGCTATGCGTCTTGCTGTTGTAAAATCGGGATTGCGTAGGGATATTCGTATAACTTCAAGCCCCTGAAGGTCGAATGCTATCTCTCTTTCAATAATAGCGCCGCTTGCTATCCTTCCGTTAGTTGGTACTCCTCTGCTTACTGTAGCCCCATCTCCAGCTGCCGCCGCTCCACCAACCGCAACCGGCCCCTGCGCCACAGCATATACTTCGCCGTCAGCGCCAACCAAAGGCGTCACTAATAATGTGCCCCCAAGAAGGCTTTTCGAATCTCCAATCGCGCTTATTGATAAGTCGATTCGCGTTCCCTGTTTGGCGAACGGTGGTAAAGTTGCCGTTACCATTACGGCAGCTACATTGTCGGTTTTCAATGAATCATCCCGAGCATTTACACCAAGTCGTTCCAGCATTCCAACCAAACTTTCGCGGGTAAAGATAGAAGAGCCTAGAGTATCACCGGTTCCATTCAAACCAACAACTAGACCATACCCGATCAACATGTTCTCTCGCACACCTTCGAAATCAACAATATCTTTAATGCGGGTCTGTGAAGCAGCCAATGTTGGAATTATGAAACTAAGTGTCAGTATAATTGGCAGAAATGATAGGGTTTTCCGACAAGAAGATAACTGTGGGGTAGGTTTAAAATAATTCAATTTGCGACGCCTCTGAAAGTTTTTCATAGTAAAACAGTCCACACTGAAGTCATATGCGAATATCGTGCCACCTTTGACAAGACCTTTTGGTATTTGCAAATAGTTGAGTGTATGCCGGCCCATGAACCCCCATTTTGGAAAAAATATTCACCTCTATTTTATGAAACCCTAACTCGGGAGAAACCTTGCTAATGTAGATTTAGTCTTAAAAAATTATCGCAAATTGTAGTTCGTGCTATAATTCGAAAAACCAATAAATGATTGAAATGATTTATTATGAAAGTGGATCAAACACGGAGAAATAGTCTAGCTGGCGTTAAGCGTTCTAGCGGCAGCACAGGTGTGACAAGCAGTGATTTTGGTAGTCTGTTAACTTCCGAGCAAAAAATTGACGACGTCGCGACTACTAATAGGATATCCTCGGTAGATGCTGTCGTCGCTTTACAAGAGATAACTGGCGATAGCACGGATGAAAGAGGCGCAAAGAACAGAGCCAACTTAATATTAGACAGACTTGAGGATATTCGGATGGGTTTGTTAATGGGGCAGATATCTAAATCCAACTTAGAGGAATTATCAAAAATATTGATAGTAGCGCGGGAGAACTCAATTGACGCTAACCTATTAGAAATAATAGAGGATATTGAGTTAAGAGCCAAAATAGAATTGGCAAAATTAGAGATAATAAATTAGTTTGAACCATACTATCCACTAAATTCTTTACTTAAAGCACGAAGAGCAACGAATTTTTTATTGCTGTTACCATTCTACATTCTTATAATCCGCCAGTTTTTATCAATTGGATGATGTAATATGTTTTATGGAGCCTCTCTATGAGTGTGACACTTTCGCCTGACTATACGCCGTCGGAAGATGAGGAATTCATGAATCCGATGCAAATGGAATACTTTCGCCAAATGTTATTAAACTGGCGTTCTGAACTCATTCAAGAGGCTGGCGAGACCTTGAATAATCTCAACTCTGGAAATCTGCAACAACCAGATATGGCGGACCGTGCTTCACTCGAGACAGATCATCAACTTGAGTTACGAACCAGAGATCGAGAAAGAAAGTTGATAATAAAAATTGATGAAGCCTTATCAAGAATAGAGAATGGTAGTTATGGGTTTTGCCAAGATACAGATGAACCAATTGGTCTGAAACGCCTCATGGCACGACCGATCGCTGTGCTTAGTTTAGAAGCCCAGGAACGGCATGAACGACAAGAGCGAACACACCGAGAAGACTGATTTGAAGTACTGCTGTAAAATATATTTTAATAAATCTTTGCCGAGATTTACGGCGAAATTTGTTAAAAAGGCATTAATATTTGTAAAACCTCTGCGCCATAGCGCATCTGTTGAAGGTCATTTAACTGCCCCCTGCCGCCATAAGCGATTCTTGCTTCGGCCATTTGGTCATAATTTACAGTGTTTGCGGATGCTATGTCCTCAGGCCTTATGATCCCGCCTACTACAACTTCCCTGATCTCAAAATTGACTCTAATCTCTTGGCGGCCAAAAAGAACAAGATTGCCGTTTGGTAACCGTTGAGTTACTACAGCGGCTATTCTCAGATTTACTGTTTCTTCTCTATCGATCCGACCCCTGCCGTCATTTGCTGTTGTCGCATCTACATCTAACAGTGTCGCGTTAGCAACAGGTTCTGGAAGAACAGAACCAAATAAATTCTCAAGGCCAAAGAAATTCCCAATCCCAAAATCCTCCGAGGCTGTTCTATCTTGGCGTGTCCTGTTATCCAACTGGGCTTCGTCCTCTATTGCTACGACAACTGTGATAATGTCCCCCACCTCACTAGCTCGTTGATCCTTAAAAAAAGCTCTTGATCCTTCTTGCCACAATGAATTGGGTTGGCGAGTTGCACGCATTGGCATTGGCATTGGCATAGATACAGGCTTGTAACCCTTCGTGTGATTGGGGTTCGCTATGCTGGTCAGTTGGGGTGAAGTTCCAACTTCTGCAAGCCGATCAAGCGTTGTACACGATATTACTGGTAAAGAAAGGGCAAAGACAAGAGCCACTCTTGGATTATAGCTTCTAATTATATTAAACATTATTCGGTAATCCTTTTCTTGAAGCACCGTTGAGGATAGTACTTAGTTTGTAATTATATTTTGGGGCATTTGAATAATCGTAAGGTTTGGAGCAATCACTTTTGCTTCGATAATCTTCTTGCTCCTTGGATTTTTAATCCGGATTATATCGTTCTTCGATCCGGATTCGATCGATATGCCCCTAGTGGAAAGAGACATAGTAGCATTTCGTAATTGAACCGTAACGAAATCCCCTTTGTTTACCAATTTTAGAGATTCCACGTCAGACAATCTAATTATTCTGCCTGCTATTAGTGGTCTTCTAGCTACTTTGTCGACGAGTTCTTTAACTGAACTAATGGTGTTATAATTAGTACGTTTCACCCTAACGTTTTTCCAAGTTATGTGGGACGGTTTGACAATATCACCGGAACCGAGGTGAGTGTTTAAAACTGGCATAGCGATTAATGGATGGGTTCGTCCTGTAAGGTTTATCTTTGTTTGTTCGGAGTTTCTGAATAAGATCACTAAACTAGCTTTAAAGAGCCTTGAGCTGTCATCATAGTGAAGCTCAGTGATTGTTGGTTGGATTTGTTCCCCATCTGGTACGAGAATTCGTTTTTTTGAATTGAATAATTCAATTTCAACTTCATAATTTAAGATACGAGAGCCCAACTCTTTTTCTAATAAGTCGTGAATGACATTGGGATGTAGTTGCCGACTTGCTCTTGTTACAATACGAGAGCCCCTGTTTGATGGAGGGTGCCATAACAATTTAGATTTTTTTATGAAGGTCTCTAGGTCTCGAAATCTAAACATTAGTTTTGAACCTACACGCGGCGCTGAAGCAACAATTCTATCATCACTAGGGGCGACATTAAAAAATAGGTCACTCATCCGCACGTCACTATTTCTGACTATGATTTCCCGTTCTGGTTTCAAGTAAACAGCAGCCGCAGCATTCGAGACGTTGTAATTACTTTCAAAAAGCATCTGAGTCATAACAGAGATGATTCCGAACAAAAGTGAGAATCTAATTCTTTTTAACATTTCTTGCTCCCTAGAGGGCGTATTCATCTAATATAACTATCGGACATTATTTACGGCAGCCATCATTTGATCCGCGGTCTCTATTACTTTGGAGTTTAGTTCATAGCCGCGTTGGGCGGTTATGAGGTCCGTAATTTCGTGTACAGCGTCGACATTAGAGGACTCAACGAACCCCTGGGAAATTGTTCCAAATCCATTAGCCCCAGGATTAGCTGTAATGGCGGCGCCTGATGCTTCCGTTACCTTTAACAGATTACGTCCAATATGTTCTAGACCCGCTTTATTTTGAAAGGTAGCTATTTGTATTGTGCCAGCTACTGTTTCAGTGGTTTGACCGTCAAACTTAAGTAAAACTTGTCCATTTTGATTTATCGTTATGCCTGTTGCCGATTGATCTATCACAACACCCGGCAACAACTGAAAGCCTTCGGAGTTCACGAGTTGTCCCGCATTGTTCAGCTGAAAAGAGCCATCGCGGGTGTAACCTGTATCACCATCTGGCAACTGGATTTGAAAAAAACCTTCACCATTTATGGCAATATCAAAAGGGTTATCAGTCAAAACTAGTGAACCTTGTTCGGATATGCGGTAAGTTGAAGCTATTCGAGTTCCGACTCCAAGTTGAATTCCTGATGGTACAATTGTACCGGCATCAGACGAATTACTTCCAACTCGTCTTAAGTCTTGATAAAGTAAATCTTGGAATTCAGCCCGATGCCTTTTAAAGCCTGTTGTCGTCATATTAGATATATTATTCGAAATAACTTCAACATTGGTTTGTTGAGCTAGCATTCCAGTAGCGGCTATATTTAAAGCTTGCATTTTTATTTTCCTTTATCGTTGCAGTTTCCTATTACGTTCCTTGAGCTTCACGGCCTAGGCGGCGCACTACGTTTTTTTGTCTTTCAGCTTCTTTATCTAGGAATTTTCCTATTGACTCATATGAGCGTTGAATATCGACTAAACGAACTAATTCCTTTATCGCTGTGACGTTAGAGCTTTCTAGGGATCCTTGATGTATGGACGAATTTTCTGCAACTGCTGTCTCTTGGTCAGTCTCATATTTACTGCTTCCTTGTTTTCTTAGAAGCTGGGGATTGATAAATTCGATCAATTGAACCTTAGCTATTATTTCGTTCCCTACGGAAATTGTGCCGTCGGTGGATATTTGTACTTTGCGTCCATCTTGAGGGATAATTATCGGCCCTCCATTTTCATCCAATACGGCGTCACTTTCGCGGGTTACTAATTGGTTTTCGGCATTAAGTGAGAATGCTCCATTTCTTGTATATTTAATGCCGGTTCCATCGTCTACAGCGAAAAAACCAGGACCACTGATAGCAACATCGAAGTCATTTTCCGTGACTCTAAAGCTACCAGGCTCAAAACTTATTGAAGCTCCATGATCAATGACAAAATCTAACTTGGCATTTGGACCAGCAGCTGTTGGTGCTACGCCATAAATACTGAGTTCGCGTTTGAATGAAGTAGTGTTCGCATTCGCTATGTTATTTGCCACTAATGATAGTTCTCGGCGAAGCGCGGTTTGGCGTGAAAGGCCTATATAAATAGCATTTTCCATTGAGAAACCCCCATTCGTTTCCAAAGGCGTTTTAAATCTTAACTTTGTTTGTGCACAGGTTGTGCCAAAAAAATATCAATTAAAATCAATGGGTTAAAGTTGGTTGCGGAGCCATTGTTTTGGTGGTAGGAATTTATAGGTATTAGTCACGGCATTAATTGCCGCATATAAAACTCTCGGTAAAGATTAAGTCACGTATAAAATAGCTACAGGTAGCTCTTAAAAGAGCCGTATATACTGTATGTCGTGTTACCCTTTCGAATATTTGTATTTTATAGTACACTAAAGTAATGGGCATGCGCATTGCATACCAATACTCTTGGGTGCGTGGCAAAAACAGTAAAAGCACGATTGTTTCATGCCAATCGAGGTTGATGTTAAGATAGCTTAGGAAAAGTCTGATGGCCGATGAAGCCGAAGAATTAGTTGAAGATGAACTAGGTGAAGAGAGCGGTGGAAAACGCAAAAAAATTGTTCTTTTTATAATTTTGCCAATACTTTTGCTTCTCGGGGTTGGTATTGGCGCTGCGGTTATGTTAGGGGCTTTCAGTTCTGACCCGCCTCCAACAGACGAGAATGCGCAAGTAAAGGAAGAAGAGGTTGAGGCTCCAGTTATTCAAACAACGTTTTTTGAAATTCCTGATTTAATAGTTAATCTGAACACTAGTGGCCGTAAATCAGCGTTTTTGAAGATAAAAATTTCATTGGAAATTACTGACCCTGCGGATATTGATACTATCAATCAGTTGTTGCCAAGGATTGTTGATAATTTTCAGGTTTATCTGAGAGAATTGAGGATTGAGGACCTACAAGGATCAGCCGGCATGTATAGGCTTCATGAAGAATTATTGAGAAGAGTAAATATTGCCGTGCGTCCGGCAAAAGTGAAAGACGTATTGTTCAAAGAAATGTTGGTTCAGTGAGGTAAAAATGGCTACTGACGAAGAAGCTTTGGCTGCTGAATGGGAATCTGTTGCTGAAGAAAGTGCGCCAACTATGGAGCAAAGCTCGGAACCCGTTTTAAACCAGGCTGAGATAGACAGTTTGCTAGGCACAGATGACTTAGAAGATGAAATTTCTGGCATACAGGCTATCGTCGATTCCGCGATGGTGTCCTACGAACGATTACCAATGTTGGAGATCGTTTTTGACCGACTTCTAAGAATGATGTCTACCAGCCTAAGGAATTTGACTTCAGATAATGTCGAGGTCTCACTAGATAGCATCACATCTATAAGATTTGGAGATTATTTAGAGACAATTCCTATGCCTGCGATGATCAGTGTATTTAAAGCTGAGGAATGGGATAACTTTGGTTTGATGATAAGTGACTCTGCCCTTATCTATTCAATAGTAGACGTGTTATTAGGTGGTAGACGAGGCACTGCTGCAATGCGTATTGAAGGGCGCCCGTACACAACTATCGAAAGAAATCTCGTCGAAAGAATGGTCACAGTGATTTTAAGTGACTTGTCTGCAGCTTTTGATCCGATTAGCCCAGTAACATTTCGTTTTGATCGACTAGAAACTAATCCAAGGTTTGCTACCATAGCAAGGCCGGCCAACGCTGCAGTGTTGGCGCGTTTGAGGATTGATATGGAGGATAGGGGAGGGCGTGTAGAACTATTGCTACCCTACGCTACTTTAGAACCAGTGCGAGAACTTTTGTTGCAAATGTTCATGGGGGAAAAATTTGGTCGTGATTCTATCTGGGAAACACATCTAGCTAATGAACTCTGGAGTACCGATGTAGAATTGGATGCAGTTTTAGATCAAATAGTGTTGTCTTTAAATGACGTAATGAATTGGAGACCTGGATCCCAAATATTGCTGAATGCGGTTCCATCCTCGCCTATAAATCTACGATGTGGCGAGATACCATTATTCGTGGGCGGTATGGGACAGAAAAATGGAAACATGGCGATAAAAATAGATAAAAAGTTGCGGAAAATGTGAATGGATTAGGGCGGAATCATGATCTGGTCTTTATTGATAGAGGGTTTATTGGTGTTGCTTCTAACAGCCACCATTTATTTTGCTATTCGTTTGAATAGACGCTTGACGGTGCTTCGAGTTGAAAAGGAACAACTTGAAAAATTAATTACGCAATTTGAACTTGTGGCGGATCGAGCACATTCTAGTTTGAGCGGATTAAGAGCTACTGCCGATCAAGTAAAAAGCGATTTGGATGATGCCACTAACAAGAGCCATGCAATGAGAGATGAATTAGCATTTTTAATAGAAAGGGCGGATACAAATGCCGAAAAATTAGCTCAGCTTTCCAGTTCCAAGACGGGTAAGTTGGCGCAAGATAGTGTGCCTGATAATGAGCAATCGGTTACGGTCAACTTGCATGAAAATATCGAGAGTACACAGTCCGTGGGTAACGAACGCGATAATGAGGAAATATTTGATAAAAATATGGGAGTATCAGAAGTTGAACGTGAGCTAATTACAGCGTTGAAAAGAGCACGATAAATGGCATATGGACGAAACGGACGTGTCATATCGGATAGGAAATTGGATCATCCATTAGATAAGAAGCTTCGGGAAAGGATCGAAAAAATTCGCATGACTGCGCCTACCGATAAATACACTAAAAAAAGCGAAGAAAAAACCTCAAAGAAAAGTAAAAAAGTTAATCAAAATTTCCATTTTAGTTTTAGAGCATTGCCTGTCGTAGTTTTGTTGGCGTTTCTATTATTAGTAATAAAGATCCCCAATATATACAGAACGGTTGAAGGTCTTATGCTGGATACGAGGGTAGTAGCTTATGCAGAAGCGCAAGAAACAAGAGATTCAGAAGTTAAAAAAACCAGAGAAGTACCTAGCGGAAAAGCTGCAAAAAATGATCTCGAAACGAAAGATAAAGACGAGAAGCCGCTTGATCCCGTACTATTTACCCGTTCTGAGATCGAACTTTTGCAGGAGTTGTCTCGGAGACGAAAGGAGTTAGATGGTCGTGAGAGGGCAATCATTCAACGAGAAGGGTTACTGATGGCGGCTGAGAGTAGACTTGAGGTGAAAATTAATGAATTAGAACTTATAAAAACAGACATCGAAACGTTAATTACCAAGTATAATGCTCAGGAGGAGGAAAAATTCAAAGGATTGGTATCGATATATGAGAAAATGAAACCAAAGGACTCCGCACGAATTTTTGACCAACTCGACATAGAAATCTTACTGGAAGTATTTGAGCGAATGAAAGCTTCAAAATCAGCTTCAATCTTGGCTCAAATGAAAGCGGCCAGAGCAAAAGAGATCACCTCGAGAATAGCCGAGAGAAGAGAAATGCCGGAACTGGGTTTGAAAAAATAGTATTAGTTGAACATTAGAGAAGTTAGTTTTGTTCATTTTGTAGCACTGAGCAGGATAGATATTTTATGCCATGCCATTTTTTTCATTTTTACCTAGGTGTTTGGTTTAGAAATAAGTAAGTCGTTATACATTTTGTAAAAATTTAGAAAATTTTTTAATTATGCAGCAGAAAATTGAAAAAAAAGAGCATAATAGCGCTTCAATTTCTCAGGTATTTTTGAGTCTTTTTTTGCTATTATTAGCATTTTTTGTTTTTTTAAATGCAATTTCTTCATTTGAAAAAAATAAAAGTTACGATGTCGCAAAAAGTGTTCGTGCAAACTTTGCAAATTTCGCAGGGAAGGGAGATAATATAGATTTAATTGGCAAGGTGAAAAACGACAAAATTAATGCCAATACCGTGAAGATTTTAGAAAATACATTCAACTTTGTTGTTTCAACTATAGCCGTAAAGCAACACCATCAGTCTGATAATATTGAATTTAAAATACCGCTTAAATCACTTTTTGTTTTGTCGTCTGGATTACCAACTAAAAAAGCTAAAGTTATTCTCAATGAGATTGGTGGTGTACTAAAACTTAAACGGGACAAACAGCCTATTAAAGTAGAGATATTTATGGGTTATCGGTTTTTATCAAGCGGTCTTAAATTAGACGAGGGGATGAAATCCAAGGTGACTTTTTTGGTTGATACATTATTACAGTCAGGGGCTCCAAAAGGTCTGTTTTCAATTGGGCTGGAACCCGGAAATCAGGAAGAGATCCGCTTTAGATTTTCAATAGTACAGCGCCAAAATGATCATCACGATGGAGCTTCATGAAAATGATTAGTAATTCTCCTTATCTCCATATTTACAAGTCTTTAGTCGGCAGATCGCTTGATCCGCTAAAGGATGAGAATAAAAATGATAAACCAGTGTGGTTAATCACCTTTGTTGATTTAATATCGCTACTTTTAGCTTTTTTTCTGATGCTTTATTCTATGTCCTCTATACAAAAGAATGATTGGGCCGCGTTTTTGGCATCCCTAAATAAGCACGAGGTCCTTATGAAGGAAAAAAAAGTGGGGTCTAAAAAAGATGCAGAATTTATAAGCCCTGCCGAAATCTCAAAAGGCTTAGAAATTAAATATTTACGTACACTTTTAGAATCGGAGATTGACAGCAATGATTTGCTAAAGTTTGTGGAGTTTTTTGAAAAAGGTAATCAACTAGTTCTATCCTTCCCATCAAGTTTGACTTTCAGGCCGGGTTCTTCCGAGTTATTGCCAAAAGGAAAGCAAGCTTTATTTGCTCTCTCAGAAAAACTTTCCAACTTGGAAAATCGGGTGGAATTAGTTGGTTACTCCGACCCTAACCCAATTATAAACAATCAAAAATATAAAAATAACTGGGTTTTATCCCTTTTCAGAGCCTCGGCGGTAGCGAATGCATTGATAAAATCTGGTTATAGAAAACCTTTAAATATTGTTAGTTTGGGTGATACGGGGACCTCAAGAATTGATGGTGTTTCGGGACAAAAAAGAAAATATCGGCGGGCTAGAAGGGTTGATATTGTTATTCATTCTGAAAGAGATAAAAAATGACTGGGAAAGCGCAATTTTTTCCCCGTATTAGCCTCGTTGTCAGCCTTGGGCTTCTCTCTCTGGTAATGGGAACTCCATCTCAGGCGAAGATAGACGGGAGCTCAACATCGAATTTTGAACGATTGATTTTCACCTCGCCTACTAAGGTTAAATATTCCTCCCAAAAATTTGGATTAAAACTTTTAATAGAATTCAGCAAGCCCATTGAAGGGAACATCACATCGGCAACTAAAAAACTTGGAAAATTTGTCAAACAGGCAAAGATGCAAGATGCAGGAAGAGAAGTAGTAGTTGAGTTTACTGGTAATCACAAATTTAAGATTTATAGGACAAAAAATTCAATCTACCTCGATGTAGGTGCTGCAAAAGCCGTCACACCCTCTTCTGAAAGATTAAAAAAGGGAAAGGCCATCAAGGAAAGCATGGCTATTCCAAAAGTAAGAGTGAGGGTGGGGCAACACAAAAAATATACTCGTATCGTTTTTGAATGGCCGACTGCTGTAAGGTATTCAGTCACGTCATCTGCTTCGAAAGTTGATCTGACTTTTAATAAATATTCCGAATTGGATCTCAGTGCTTTGAAGAGAAAAGGGTCAGATCAATTTTCTAATATTAATTATACAAAATTGAATAATAACGACCTAATTGTCTCTATACCAAATACAGCTGGCACCCAATTCAGACATTTTCTAAGTGGACAAAAGGTGGTTGTCGATTTTCTGAAAGGAACGAAAATTAAAGCAAAAGAATCCTCCAATGAAGGATTGATTAAAGAATCTGAAGAAAAGGTTACGGATAAGGCAGGGGCAGAAAATAGGGGAGGTATAGAGAAGCAATTAGGTTTAAGGGGGGTGGAGAAAAATAACACACCAGCGCGACCATCAATTAACACCCAAACTTCAAAAACTGCAGCAGGTAGCTCTGAACAGCAAATGCCGAAAAAAGCAAGCGCAAGTGAATCAAACCTCTCCAACCAAGCTCAAAATAATATTGCGAAAATTGTTTCTGATTCAGGAAAAACGAAAAATTTAAAAACTGATACCTCTAAAAAAGGTACCCTAAAAGCAAGACGGCAAGATAGTCCAGAACAACAGAAGCTTGAACTGCTCACCAAAACTAACTGGTCTATAAAAAGATCGAGTGGGCGTGAACAAATATCTATATCGGATTCGAAAGTTTCCGTACGATTACTAAAAAAGAACGATGTTGACTCATTATACTTTGACTGGAAGGAAGGGGTGCCAGCAGCTGTTTTTGTTAGAGCTGGAAAATTGTGGGTGGTTTTTGGCGGAAAGGCACAATTTGATATTTCCGGTATCCAAGATAACGATATGGGTATAATTAGTGATTTTAAGCAGCTTCCGATGGGAGACGCTTCAGTCCTTATTGCTAAAATTGCTCCGGGAATTTCTCCAACTGTTTGGAGAAAAGGAGAGTCGTGGGTAGTTGATCTATCACCCCGGGTGCAACGTCCCGATGTCGACCTAAAGCTGGTAACGCAACAAACAAGTCCGCAAGGACCAAGAGTTTTTGTATTGGCTGACGGGATTGGAAAATTTATTGAGACTTATGATCCCATTGTTGGTGATAGGCTTTTTATCGTTCCTCTCACTCCGCTCAGTAGAGGAATTGAAACGCCACGTAGGTTTGCGCAATTTGAGATCTTGAAGTCAGCGCAAGGCCTTGTAGTTAGTCCCTTAATTGATGAATTAGAAATACGTGTTATGCCTGATGGAGTTGCCATTACTGCGAGTGAGTTTAAAGGGTTGGAGGTTTCTAAGCGACAAACAAAAATCAGTCCAACAGAATCTCGAAGAGCTCAATTAGATGGACTTCCTAGAGGCTTGGAACCGGGCCGAATTTTTGATTTAGAGGCTTGGACTCAAGGTACCAAACCCAACGAATTTCTAGAAATGAAACAGGCTATTCAACAGCAAATATCACAAGCAACTAGTATAGCACGTGGTGGACCTAGATTGAGTCTAGCTCAGTTTTATTTTGCAAAAGGCCTTGCTGCAGAGACTATGGGGTTATTGCGAACCATTTCAGATTCGGACGAGGAAATGGCCCGTCGACCTGATGTGATAGCACTACGTGGTGCCAGTCAATTTATACTAGGTAGGTTTTTGGATGCAGAAAAAGAATTAGATAACCGTGTTTTGAATGGGTTTTCCGAAGCAGAATTATGGCGAGGAGCATCTAATGCGGCTCAGGGAAAATGGGCGGCGGCGATTGAGCACTTTGCTCGGGCTGGTGAAATCCCTGGTGACTATCCGCGCAATTTTTCAATCCAACTTTCGTTGTTGGCGGCAGAGGCAGCTATTAGGGCCGAGGATTATCGAGGCGCTGGAGTATTTTTAGATGCGATTGCACAGGGCAAACCTACTATTGGAGAGCAAGCAAGACTAAACTACTTGAGAGGCAGGGTCTTATATGCCTCCGCAGATATAGCTACGGCTTTGAGCTTTTGGCGAAGATTAACCAATGGAACAGACCGATGGGCAAGTGTGCGTGCGAAGCGGGCCCTGATTGAGCACAATCTGCGAGAAAATACAATAACACGTCCTCAAGCAATCGAAAGGCTAGAGCGCCTGCGTTTTGCTTGGAGAGGAGATCAGTTGGAATTTGATCTATTGAGACGATTAGGAGAACTTTATATCGAAGAGGAAGATTTTACAGCTGGCCTGACCTCATTGCGACAAGCGGTTACATTTTTTCCAAATAATATTTTTGCGCGTTCTGTTTCTAAAAAAATGACAAAAAGTTTCTCAGGTATTTATACTGACGGGACCTCGGATGCAATGACACCTTTAACTGCGCTTGCTTTATATGATCAATTTCGCGAGCTTACACCGGTTGGGAGACGAGGGGATAAGATTATCCAGAGACTTGCCGACAGGTTGGTAGAGGTTGACCTATTGGATAGGGCATCGGTGCTTTTAGATCGACAGGTGCGGTTTAGATTGCAAGGGGTTCAAAAAGCACAGGTTGGTAGCAGGCTTGCGTTGATACGGCTATTGGATAGGCAGCCAAATACTGCATTAGAAGCTTTGGATGAGAGCGTAGCACCAGGTTTAGATCCAAAATTAGCACTTCAAAGAAAGCGTTTGCGGGCTCGAAGTGTTTTTGAATTGGGCGATAGTGAAACAGCATTGAAATTAATAAAAAGCGATAACGATCGTGATGCCGACCTGCTTAGGGCCGATATTTTTTGGAGGACTAGAGATTGGGTTAGTGCTGGAAAAGTTTTTGAAC
Source organism: SAR116 cluster bacterium AG-313-A07 (assembly GCA_003284265.1). Classification (GTDB taxonomy): domain Bacteria; phylum Pseudomonadota; class Alphaproteobacteria; order Thalassobaculales; family Thalassobaculaceae; genus UBA7326. The sequence goes on along the minus strand of QBVV01000002.1, from coordinate 16,087 downwards.
GCCTGATTGGGAATGCTGGTCAAGATGGAAGAAGAATTAATGACCTATCGGCGGCTCTAATTTTAAATTGGGTCGTAGCCTTATCCATGAGCGAGCAGGTCGATGCACTTAATAAAGTTAGACAAATTTATTCTACGCAGATGGATATGACAGAATACCGAGATGCGTTTCGGCTTATAACTAATAAAACAGAAGGAGATATGCAGGATTTTCGAACTTTGACCGAGCGATTCAAGGAAATTGGTCGTTTTCAGGCGTTTTTAACCTCATATAGAGAAAAGTTAAAGACAAAGTTGCTAAGCGAAATGAATTAATGACTATAGCTTTATTTTTTCTTCTCGTTCTTTATCCTGCCCCAAAACTTTTCACTAGAGAACCAGAAATTAGATACCATCCATCGACCAAAACAAAAAATATAAGCTTGAAGGGCAGCGAGACTATAATTGGTGGAACCATCATCATACCCATTGACATTAATATTGAAGCTACGACCATATCGATTATGACAAATGGTAAATAAATCAGAAACCCAATCTCAAAGGCTCTTCTTAGTTCGCTTATCATAAAAGCTGGTATTAGAACTTGTAACGGGGCATTGGGGCCTGTTGCGTCGGTTTCTACCTGAGCAATATCTTCAAATAAGGCGAGGTCTTTATCTCGTACTTGCCTCAACATAAATGTTCGAAATGGTGCAGCTGTCTTTTCAAAGGCTTCAGTTTCATCGATTCTTTCTTCGATTAATGGCGATATACCTTCTTGCCACGCCCTTTCGAACGTGGGAGCCATTATAAATGCACTCAAGAACAGCGCTAAGCTTATCATAACTACATTAGGGGGTGATTGTTGCGTGCCTAGGGCAGTTCTTAAAAGCGATAGAACAACTACTATGCGGGTAAATGACGTAATTGTTACCAATAGTCCCGGCGCTAAAGACAGAACCGCTATTAACGCAACCATTTGTAAGATTCGCGCAGTTGTTGATCCGCCAGGTTCTCCTATGTCTAGGGTTAGGGTCTGAGCGTAACTGGGCTCGATTGTCCCAAAAATCAATAATAAAAAGAAACTTACTAGCAATAAATGGCAAATTGCTCTCGGTAACAGGCTTATTCTCTTTGCTTTTAGTTGCTGATATTTCAACTATTAACTCCAGACAAGGGATATGATTTCCCAGTTTTAACGCTTTGAGCTATGAGTTCTTCTTTAAATTGAGCCTTCTCATACATAAGTGGATCGTTAGAAGTACTATTTATTAAAAGGTTATTGTCGTGCCCCACTAGTATTAAATATTCATTTGAACCCTGCTCAACGACTATAAGTTTAGTTCTGACATCAATTTTCAGCGTTTCTTTGATTATGAGCGTTTTTGCGGTGATACTTCTATTGTGGAATTTAATTAGATCAAATCGTTTTATAGCCCAATACAAAATGCCTATGAGCGATAATGTAAAAATTAAAGCAAAGAAAAATCTTAGATAAACACTTAGTTCCATTTTTAAGCCAAAAGTTTTTAATTGAGATCTGAATTAAAGTTTGTGCTTAGTTGTCGTAAAGTTAAACCTTACTTTTGTACATTTTAGTCGTTTCATAGGCTTTTTTAGCTTTTTTTTTCAGTTCTTGATTGGTTGCATTATTTCGGTCTACTGATTTTTTGATCGTTGTGGTCATGGTATCCAAGGACTTTATTAAATTTGGAAGTTGTTCTCCAAGTTTTTTGGCATCCCTTGGTGGCAGGTTTGGCAATTCATCGCACAAGCTTTTTATAAGAATTTCTAATCTGGTAGGGGCTTCAAAAAAGTTCCCACTTAAAAAGCTTTGCTCAGATTCTTTGAGTAAAGTTTTTACATCCTTCAATTGAGCCTCTAATGAATCAAATTTTGATTTATCCATTAAGGTTTATCCTCGCTGTCTCTTTCTTGTTCTTTTCTCTCACTGTTGGCGTTATAGACATAGGTTAAAATTTCCGCTACTGCAGCAAAGGCCTCTAAAGGTATCTCACAGTCAACCTCAACAACAGATAAAATCGCTGCTAAATCTTCATCAGTCCTAACTTTGACATCATTATCAAACGCTAGGCGTAGTATTTTTTCAGCAATCTTGCCGTGTCCTTTTGCCAGGATGGTTGGAGCAAGATTACTTTTTTTCTGATCTTTTATAGCGAAAGCAACAGGTCTTTTTGCCAAAATGACCCCATCTATTGGAATGTTATAAAATCAAATAATACACAATTATAGATTAAATAGTATATTAGAGAAAGATAGCTTTACAGTTGCAGATCAAAAAAAATTGAAAGGTGGTACGGGTTTTGCATCGATGGAGTTCAGGCGAACAAATTAGTATCGCTGTTATTTTAATAATTGCTACAATTTGGGATTAGCTATGAATTTAAGTACCTTAAACGTATTTCGTCTGGCTACTATGAAAATGGGTTGGTTGTCCGCGCGGCAAGGCGTTCTGGCCCAGAATATAGCTAATGCGGACACCCCAGATTATCGAGCCAAAGACCTTAAAGCTCCTAGTTTTTCGAAGGCAATAAGTAATGGTAATACTTATCGCAACGTAAAACTGGTCCAGACTGCAAAAGGCCATATGATTGCTCCCGTGAATTCTGTAGGCACTCGTTTAATAAAGGAACGAAACAAAGATGTGTATGAGGTAAGCCCAAATAAAAACGCTGTGATTATGGAAGAACAGCTGATGAAGATCAGTGAGTCCAGCATGAGTTTCAAGTTGGCGAGCAGCATATATAGTAAAAATTTATCAATGTTCAAAATGGCCCTTAATGGCTCGGGTAGATAAAAATCCAATAAACTTAGGAGATTAATACGTTGGGAATCGATCTAAATAACGCATTAAAAATATCAGCGTCTGGCATGAAGGCACAGGGTACGCGGTTGAGGGTGATATCCGAGAATATTGCTAATCAGGACTCTGTTGGCAGAACTGGGGGAGCGGATCCTTACAGACGAAAAACAATTGTGTTCAAAGATGTAATGGATAGGCAACTAGGAATAGACTTGGTGCAGGTGGCTAAAATAGGACGAGATGAGGGTAATTTTAAGATATCATATGAACCCTATCATCCACTCGCTGATGAAAAAGGTTACATTAAGCGCCCTAACGTAAACGGACTTATTGAAATGATGGATATGCGTGAGGCGCAGAGAACGTATGAAGCCAATCTAACAGTTTTAGAGTCTTCTAAGAAGATGATACAAAGAACAATTGATTTGTTGAAAATTTAAAAGATACATTAGCTGTTTACGAAATTTTTTGGTACAATCTGCAGAGCTGTGTTGGGAGAGTTTAAAATGATCGGCAAAGTAGGTGGGGTTTTACCTAAGATGATGGTAACGGACGATATTGTCGCTAATAAAACTTCTGGGGCAGATTTTGCGTCCTTTATTAAGGAAGCTTCAAAAAACTCTATTGAGACGCTCAAGGATGGTGAGGTTATGAGTATCAAAGGAGTAACAGGAGAGGCTGATTTGACAGATGTAGTTGCGGCGGTTAACAGTGCTGAAGCGACGTTACAACTTGTCACAACACTAAGGGATAGAATGATACAGGCTTATCAAGAGATAATCAGAATGCCTATCTAATTTTTCGGCCTAACAGAAACAAATAGATGAACCAAACCGACGCAATAGAAATTGGCAGAGAAGCCATTATGGTAGTGTTAACAATGTCTGTCCCCATTATGGCTGTTGCATTGTTTGTCGGTTTAATTATTGCTCTTTTTCAGGCATTAACGCAGTTGCAGGAAATGACGTTAGTATTTGTTCCGAAAATAGTTGTGGTTTTCGGGGCTTTAATATTTTTTCTTCCGTTTATGTTGAGCACTTTATCGAATTATATGAATAACCTAGCCGATCGAATAATAGGTCTCAGTTAGAACAGATATAGGGGCGACTTATTCGTATTGGTTCTTATTTTTAATCGAGGAGCGTGTAAAGCACCGTGGCTTTAGAGCAGTTTTTGCCAGTACAAGTCTTTGGATTTTTATTAGTTTTTTCTCGGTTAGCTGGTACTTTAATGCTATTGCCGGGGCTGGGAGAGGCTTATGTTCCGCCAAGAGTTAGACTATTATTTGCCCTGCTTCTTGCTATTATTGTAGCCCCCTTAGTCTCAGCTTTTTTGCCTCCGGAACCTGGAAGTATTTTTGTATTATTTAAATTAATATTAGCAGAAATTGTTATTGGGATCTACATAGGGATAGTTTCACGTGTGCTCTTATTGACCCTAGATTCAGTTGGTCGTTTTATAGCTTTGACAATTGGCATGTCTAATGCCGAGGTTTTTAACCCTAGTATTTCAACTCAAGCGTCTTTGCCTGGCTTATTATTGACTACTATGGGAGTGTTAATTCTCTTTTCTACAAATATGCACCATGTTTTGATACTGGGAATTTCCGAAAGTTATACCATGTTTCCAGTAGGTGTTTTTCTCCCAACCGGTGATATGGCATTTGTATTGGCAAGGGTCCTTGCTGACAGTTTTAGCCTAGCCCTTCAAATTTCGGCGCCCTTTATAGTGCTTAGTTTGGCATTTTTTATGGGGTTAGGAATGTTGGCAAGGTTGATGCCGCAGCTCCAGATTTTCTTTATTAGTTTGCCTGTTCAGTTAGCTGGTGGGCTTTTTGTCTTTTCTGCAGTTCTTAGCGGACTTTTCACTGTGTTTATAGAATATTACGCTGAACACGTGAATCAATTTCTTGCAACTAATTAAAAGAGAGAAAACGTTTGTCCGAAGATAGTGATCGGTCGCAAAAAACTGAAGAGGCAACGCCCCGTAGGTTGCTGGAAGCTCGTGAAAAGGGTCAAGTGATGACTTCGCAAGAAGTGTCTCATTTAGCCGTTATGATTGGAGGTGCATTAATTGCAGGGTTTTTAGGCCCCTTCTTAGCATATAAAATTTTAGGTATTAGTGGCGGTTTACTGCAAAATTTCCATGCAATAAGAGTTGATGCTGCCAATATAGGTAATGTGTTTAGTGAAGTGGCACTCGAGCTCACAATAGGGATAGGCCCTACTATTATTTTGCTAATGGTATTAGCAGTGGCTGGGAAATTGGTGGTAAGTGGGCTCGTTTTCAGCTCTGATTCCCTAACCCCAAAAGTAGAAAGAATTTCACCCATCAAAGGCGTTACACGGCTTATAAGTATCAAGTCATTAATGGAATTTCTTAAAGGGATACTTAAATTAGCAATAGTTGCGACAATCGTTGGAATGGTGGCTGTTCCGCAACTCGATCGTGTGGAAATTCTAATGCAGATGGACGTGGCGCAGACAGCTGACGAGACTAGGCTTTTAATTGCACAGATGTTTGTTGTAGCCATATTTGTTATGGGGATAATAGCAGGGTTAGATTATATGTATCAGCGCTTTGAGTTTTTAAAACAGATGAGAATGACAAAGCAGCAAGTAAAAGATGAATTGAAGCAATCGGATGGCGATCCGCTTGTAAGGGGACGATTACGGCAAATTCGGGCAGATCGCGCTCGCGCTAGAATGATGGCTGCGGTCCCGACTGCGGATGTTGTGGTAACTAACCCCACACATTTCGCTGTTGCCTTGAAGTATGAGTCAGAAATTATGTTGGCACCCAAGGTTGTAGCAAAAGGTGTGGATGAAGTTGCATTCAGAATAAGAGACTTGGCAAACGATAATGATGTTCCGATTGTAGAAAACCCACCACTGGCGAGGGCACTTTTTGCCGCTGCAGATCTAGACGATGAAGTGCCGTCGGAACATTACAAGGCGGTTGCTGAAATAATTAGTTATGTATTTCAACTAAAAAATAAGAAATTAAATAATTAACCTTGTGAATTTGAACAATTAAGAAAAACATTCTTGATATATGCTATTCGCATCCAATTTTTTGGTGCGCGCCTTGTGTATACGGTAGTTAATTACGCAATTGGTGGGCAGCGCCACAATATTTTGCTGAAATGATATATCAAATCCTAGATATAGACGTGAACAAAACAAGAATACGTGCTTGCAAAAAAAGAACAAAGAGAGTACACATGAGGAAACTAAACTTATTTATATGCTTTTTGAATGAATCACCTCGGCAATCTTATTAAAACTAACTCTAGTTTTTGCCTCTCGAGAAACGATGTCTTGCAAGATGCATATAACACATGACATATGGAGGGTGAATTGTCTGTAACAACATTACGCGTCGTGGAGCGGGACTCTGTGGATAAAACAAAAGCTTTAGAAGCTGCCCTTGGTCAAATAGAAAAAGCCTTTGGTAAAGGTTCTGTCATGAAGTTGGGGCATCAACAAAATGCCGTAGACATCGACTCTATCTCAACTGGCTCCTTGGGGTTAGATATAGCTCTTGGAATCGGTGGCCTCCCTCGTGGTCGTATTGTAGAAATTTATGGCCCAGAAAGTTCAGGAAAAACAACTTTAGCACTTCATGTTGCTGCAGAAGCCCAAAAAAAAGGAGGTGTTTGTGCGTTTGTAGATGCAGAGCACGCATTGGATCCTGCTTATGCGAAAAAACTAGGTGTTGATATTGATGAACTATTGATTTCTCAACCTGATGCCGGTGAGCAAGCATTGGAAATAGCCGATACGTTAGTTCGTTCAGGTGCGATAGATGTTTTGGTTGTTGATTCGGTTGCTGCACTAGTGCCTCGTGCAGAATTAGAAGGGGAAATGGGTGATACTCATGTTGGTCTGCAGGCGCGTCTGATGAGTCAGGCATTACGAAAACTGACATCCTCCATTTCCAAATCAAATTGTCTAGTAATATTCATTAACCAAATTAGGTTAAAGATTGGAGTAATGTTTGGTAGTCCAGAGACAACCTCCGGAGGTAATGCCTTAAAATTTTATTCGTCTGTTCGTTTAGATATTCGAAGAATTGGAGCTATTAAGGATCGAGATGAAATTGTTGGAAACCAGACACGTGTCAAAGTAGTCAAAAACAAAGTTGCACCACCATTCCGTGTCATAGAGTTTGATATAATGTACGGTGAGGGAATATCTAAACTAGGCGAACTCTTAGATTTAGGCGTAAACGCAAATATTGTTGAAAAAGCGGGCTCTTGGTTTAGTCACAACGAAGAGAGGATTGGCCAAGGCAGGGAAAATGCAAAAAAATTCCTGGCAGATAATCCTTCTGTCGCCAAGGCTATCGAGAATGCAGTAAGAGAAAACGCAGGGTTAGTGGCGGAAGCCATGTTAGTCGGTCCAGAGACCGGTGATGATATAGGCGAAAATCTCGATTAATTTAAAAGGAGTACTTGGAAGCACGCGAGTTATCGTTGCGGCTGCAGCATGTATTCCGATTAAAGAAATTACCCTTGTAGCATAAACTAATATACCCTTGCTGGACTTGGTTGTATTGATTCAGTAGAAAGTAGGAGATAAGAAACGGTTGAAGCATTGTAGCTAATACTTAAACCTCGCTAGGGTAAGATATATATGCAGACCACAAACGAAATTAGAGAAGTCTTTTTGGACTTTTTTAAACGCAATCAGCACGAGGTGATTGAATCGAGTTCGCTAGTCCCTCGAAATGACCCTACGTTACTTTTTACAAACGCCGGAATGGTTCAATTTAAAAACGTCTTCACGGGTGTAGAAAAACGTGAATATGACAGGGCCGTTACATCCCAAAAATGTGTTAGGGCGGGAGGCAAACATAATGACCTAGAAAATGTTGGATATACAGCACGTCATCATACGTTTTTTGAGATGCTCGGTAACTTTTCTTTTGGTGATTATTTTAAAGATGTTGCTATTGAAAATGCTTGGAACTTGATCACTAAAGATTATGGTTTGCCAAAAGAGAAGCTCCTTGTAACTGTTTATTCGGAGGATGAAGAAGCTGCATCGCTGTGGAAGCGAATAGCGGGTCTAGATAGCAGTAAAATAATAAAGATCTCCACAGCAGATAATTTTTGGGCTATGGGTGACACTGGTCCGTGTGGGCCTTGCTCAGAAATATTCTTTGACCATGGTGACAAAATAGCGGGTGGGCCGCCAGGTAGTCCAGAAGAGGATGGCGATAGATTTATAGAAATCTGGAATCTGGTTTTTATGCAATATGAGCAAATCTCTAAAGACCAACGTATTGATCTTCCCCGCCCTTCTATCGATACCGGCATGGGGTTAGAAAGAATATCTGCTATATTACAGGGTAAGCACGATAACTATGACATAGATTTGATGCGAAGTTTAATAGAGGCATCTGCAAACGAATCTAATGTGGATCCAGACGGACCGAGTTTTGTGTCGCACCGTGTGATTGCAGATCATTTGCGTGCCTCGTCATTTTTGATCGCTGATGGGGTTCTTCCGTCTAATGAGGGAAGAGGATATGTTCTTCGCCGTATTATGCGAAGGTCTATGAGACACGCACATCTCCTTGGATGCAAAGAACCTTTGATATGGAAATTAGTTCCTGCTCTAATTCGTCAAATGGGAGAGGCATTCAATGAATTAGCAAGAGCAGAAAGTCTTATCATTGAGACGCTAAAGCTTGAGGAAACAAAATTCAAGGATACACTCGGACGGGGGCTGCGACAATTAGAGGATGCGGCAGGTAAGCTGAGTGAAGGAGCCAAGCTCCCTGGCCAAGTAGCATTTAAACTCTACGATACGTATGGTTTTCCTCTCGATCTCACGCAGGACATAATGCGAGGACAAGGGCGTACAGTAGAAGTGACCGAATTCCAAAGGGCTATGGATGTGCAGAAGGCGGCTGCTCGGGCGTCTTGGTCTGGATCAGGAGATGCATCGACAGATGACTTGTGGTTTGATATTAGGCAAAATATAGGTCCAACGGAATTCTTGGGGTACTCAACAGAAAATTCGGAAGGGCAAGTTTTAGGATTGGTTGTAAATGATGAACAAATTTCCTCTGTCGAGGCAGGAGAAAAGACGGTTTCAGTAATTGTATTGCTGAATCAGACACCATTTTATGGTGAATCTGGAGGCCAGGTTGGTGATAGGGGTAAAATATTATTGGCCAATGGTACGGTGATAGATGTAACGGATGTAAAAAAGAAAGTTGATGACTTGTTTCTCCATATAGGAGAGATGCGAAATGGGAAAATTGAGATTGGTGACTTCGTTGAATTGCAAGTAGGTAAAGAGCGCAGAGGCAGGTTGAGATCGAATCATTCAGCGACCCACCTTATGCATGAGGCTTTGCGAATGCATCTTGGAGACCATGTTGCACAAAAAGGTTCTCTGGTTGCTGAGAAAAGACTTCGTTTCGACTTTAGTCATTCTCGAGGCGTTAGCGCATCGACTTTGAGATCAGTTGAACTTGATGTGAATAATCAAATCAGAGATAATTCACCCGTGTCTACACGAATAATGGACCCCAAGTCTGCGATTGAAGAAGGGGCCATGGCACTTTTTGGCGAAAAATATGGAGATGAAGTTCGGGTGGTTACCATGGGTAAATCTATTGATGGTGATGCGAAAAAAAATTATTCGGTTGAGCTGTGTGGTGGAACCCATGTAGAGCGAACGGGTGATATAGGTATTTTTAAAATCGTCTCAGAGAGTGCTGTTGCGTCGGGTGTGCGTCGCATAGAGGCTGTAACCGGCGACGGTGCTTTAGAATATTTTGACATGCAAGAGAAATTATTAGAGGAGGCCTCAAACGTATTAAAAATTAGAACCGAACAGTTGCCAGGTAGAGTCTCCAGCTTAATCGAAGAAAAAAAGAAGTTGGAGAAGGAACTTGGTGATCTAAGACGTAGGTTGGCAACTGCTGGAACCTCGAGCAAAAAAGATAAAAATTTTGTAAACGTGGGTGATACCTCATTTGTGGGAAGAGTATTGGAAGGCGTCCCTCCGAGAGAACTCAAAGGTTTGGTTGACGAGATAAAAAATGAAATAGAATCGGGTATTGTTGCAGTTATTTCTAAAGAATCGAAAAAAGCATCCCTTGTTGTCGGAGTTACAAAGGATTTAGAAGGTAAATACAATGCTATTGATTTAGTCCGACTTGGAGTAACAGCTCTTGGCGGTAAGGGCGGAGGAGGCAGGTGGGATATGGCTCAGGCTGGCGGTTCAGATTATGAAAATGGGGAATTAGCATTAGAGAAAATAAAAAAAGCAATATCCCAGTGACGCAAATAGAATAATTAAATTACGTAAACAGGATGCAAAGATCCAGATAGACTAGAATTGATGGAGGATTAATGGACGACAAAACAAAGTTCAGTGGAACGGATAATTACATAGCTACTGAAGATTTAATGGTTGCAGTTAACGCGGCTGTAACATTGGAGCGACCTTTGTTGATAAAAGGAGAGCCGGGAACCGGAAAAACTGTGTTGGCACACGAGGTTGCGAAAGCACTCAATAAAAACATAATTGAATGGCACATCAAATCAACCACGAAAGCGCAACAAGGCCTTTATGAATATGATGCTGTTTCGCGCTTGCGGGATAGTCAGTTGGGTGAAGAGCGTGTTCACGACATAGCGAACTATATCCAAAGAGGAAAGCTTTGGGATGCGTTCATGGCAGACGAGCAAGTTGTTTTATTAATCGATGAAATAGATAAGGCGGATATCGAATTCCCTAACGATTTGCTATTAGAATTGGACCGGATGGAGTTTTTTGTTTACGAAACTCAAGAGCGTATCAAAGCAAAGCAACGCCCAATCGTTATCATAACATCGAATAACGAGAAAGAACTGCCAGATGCTTTTTTAAGACGTTGCTTTTTCCATTACATACGATTTCCTGATTTGGAAACAATGGCCCAAATTGTAGAAGTGCATCATCCCAAGTTGAAAAAGAATCTGCTTAGTGAAGCATTGAAATCCTTTTTTGAAGTGCGAGATGTTCCTGGATTAAAAAAGAAGCCATCAACATCCGAGCTTTTAGATTGGATTAAGTTGCTTGTTGTTGAGGATATACCTCCGGAAGCACTCAAACTTTCTGATAAAAAAGATATCATACCTCCGCTTCATGGAGCGTTGTTGAAGAATGAGCAAGATGTACATCTTTTTGAGCGCCTCGCATTCCTTGCTAAGCGAGAAACTAGAAATTAATGGTGATGATGGCGATCTCATAATATTGAAGTCACAGGAATATTACTGGGATAGTTAAAGGGAAGGGTTGTTGAAAAAATGTTTTCAACTTTTTTTTATTCTTTAAAGAAAGCAGAAATTCCAGTTTCACTTAAAGAATATCTGACGTTCTTGGACGCTGTTAAACAGGGTGTCGCAGACTACTCTATAAATGACTTCTATTATTTATCGAGAGCATCTTTGGTAAAGGACGAGAGACATATAGATCGTTTCGATCAGGTCTTTGGGCACTGTTTCAAGGGTTTGGAAGTGCTAGATGATCTTTTTGGAACTGACATCCCCGCCGAATGGCTAAAAACAATGGCGGAACTCCATCTCACGCCAGAAGAGATGGAAAAAATAGAATCGCTTGGGGGGTGGGATGAATTGATGGAAACCCTGAAAAAACGTTTAGAAGAGCAGAAAAAGCGGCACCAAGGTGGCAACAAGTGGATTGGCACCGGAGGGAAATCGCCGTTTGGAGCGAATGGTTATAATCCAGAGGGTGTTCGTATTGGACAAGAGAGTGGGCGAAGTGGTCGCGCTGTTAAAGTATGGGATAAACGTGAATATAAAAATCTTGATGACACGGTAGAAATTGGTATCAGAAATATAAAAGTGGCTCTCAGAAAATTACGCAGGTTTGCTAGGGAGGGGGCGCCAGATGAATTAGATTTATCAGATACAATCCGCTCTACAGCTCGAAACGGCGGATTTTTAGATTTGAAAATGGTACCCGAAAGACATAACGCGGTTAATGTACTTTTGTTTTTCGATGTTGGGGGCTCAATGGACCCATATATAAAATTGACGGAAGAATTATTTTCAGCTGCAAGAAGCGAGTTTAAGCATTTGGAATACTTTTATTTTCATAATTGTCCGTATGAGGCGATGTGGAAAGATAATAAACGTAGGCATGTCGAAAAGATTCCAACGTGGGAAGTTCTTCACACTTATGGTTCAAACTACAAGTGCATTTTTGTTGGTGACGCATCTATGAGTCCTTATGAAATCTCAGTGGCCGGGGGTAGTGTGGAACATATGAATCCTGAACCGGGAACCGTCTGGATACAAAGATTAAAAAGCCATTTTGACCGATGCGTTTGGCTTAATCCAACACAGGAGAAATATTGGCGTTATACTAGATCGATTGAAATGATTGAGGAGTTAGTAGACGGTAAAATGTTCCCCCTGACTGTGGGCGGGCTTGATAGTGCTATTCAAGAACTTAAGTCTTGAGCGACAGTGTTTTTGATCCAAGGGAATACGCATATAAAGCGGGCTTTGCTGCTGATTACATGAGAGGATTAATTCGCTCCCCAAAATTCCTAGTTGGTGAGGTTTTCCAGGTTAAAATAAATGTCACCTCATTGAAAAAGTCTCCTGGCCAATCTTCTGAACAGGTTTCCGAGTTATTGTTTGGAGAAGAGATAATAATATATGAAATTTTGAATGGATGGGCTTGGGGGCAATCACAGACCGATGGTTATGTCGGTTACGTGTCAATGGATCATATTTCCTGTAAATTACAAGAGAATACGCATGAAGTCACGGCATTGCGAGCGTTCGTTTATAAGCAGCCAGATATCAAAGCGGCAACAATTACATGCCTTAGTATGGCTTCTCAACTTAGCATTACGCATTCAAAAGGTTTGTTTGCTTATATAGAAAATTTAGGCTGGATATTCGAGAAATCCATAAGGACTCTTGGTGGCGTCGAATCTGACTTCGTATCGGTTGCTCAAAAGTTTACTGGTACTCCATACCTTTGGGGTGGTCGGTCGAGTTTTGGTATTGATTGTTCTGGATTAGTTCAACTTAGTCTCCGCAGAGTAGGAGTGTTATGTCCAAGAGATACAGATCAACAGGCGTCCTCAGTTGGTTCTCCTATAAATCATGAAATCACAAAGCTTCTAAGGGGTGATCTTATTTACGTGAATGGTCATGTCGCTATAATAGTCGACCCCCACACTATTCTGCATGCTAATGCTTTTCACATGTCTGTGGAGCTTGAAAGTTTAGAGGGTTTTTTAAGTAGATTAAAACAAGATAATATTCATATTACCCAAATGCGTCGACCTTCTCTGCCCTCGCATTAACGTGATAGCTTGGGCCAATTGAAAATCTAGTTAGCCGAATTAAACGTGTATTAATAACTCCTTGTGGTCTGGTTTAAGTTCATAAAATCCATTTTGCGGTTCGTCTAATTGAAAAATTTCCTCTGGTTTCAGTTTCCTCCAACATCCTCTTATGACTTTATTGATTGATCCATGCGCGACAATAATGGTCGGATATTCATCCGGAAGTCCTATAAGAAAATCATTTGCCCGCTCGCTAGCCATTTTATAACTTTCACCATCAGGTGGCGCAAAAGACCATTTAACTTCTTTTCTTTGCCGCCAAATTGCTTCATAACCGGCAAGAATTTCTTCCATGTTTAAACCATCCCATTTGCCAAACGTGATTTCCTTCAGCTCTTTCTTTAAAACGATCAACCCAGTATCAAATTTTATGGAATCAGCTACTATTGTTGCTGTCTGATGAGAACGGCCAATTGGACTGGAGTAGAAAGCGCGTGGTTGGGTTCCGTCCAAGACTTGACTTAGTTTATCACCCATTGCGCGGGCTTGCTGAACCCCTTTAAGTGTCAATGGAGTGTCTTTGTGTCCTTGCAACCGCTTTGCCCGGTTCCAAATAGTTTCCCCGTGTCTTAGTAAATATATTGATCTCATCTTAAAGTGCCTCTATCGTCGCGACCTTACCCTCACTAAGGCAATGAAAGGACTCTTGTGGTCGATCTAAAGCAAATATCTGGGAATGATTTAAATTTAGATACAGACCTCTGAAGATTTTATTTACAACGCCATGGGCAACCACTACATGGGTTCCCGATAACAGTTCTAACTCTTGTATGAAAGGTTCGATACGTTCAAGAACCATTTGACTACTTTCCCCCTTAGGATGTCTATAGTTCCATGGGTCTTCTTCACGTTTGGCCATATCTTCTGGGAAGTCGTTTTTTAGTGCATGCCAGCTTGAATATCCATCTCGGGAACCGAGTGTAATTTCTTTCAAGCGCTCATCAAATTTAATATGCTCAAAATCTATACCAATAATATCGCAAATTATAGCTGCCGTTTGTTGCGTTCGCCCAAGTGGACTGGCCCAAAATGTAAGGCTCTGATTTTTTAAGTACCTTTTAAGTGTATTGGAGACAGCTTCAATTTGCTGCGTTCCTTTCAATGTTAGAGGCGAATCAGCTTGACCTTGCAAACGTCCTGCACGGTTCCATGTAGTTTCACCATGCCTGATTAAATAAATCGTAGCTGACATAATAATATTTTCTGACGCACCAAAAAGGGATATGTTGTTTGTTAAACTACTAGCAGTATAGTGTTAAGTGAATTAAAAAATACTGTGTTATCGATAATAACCTGCGTGAAATAACAAACCCAAAAACGGAGCGAATAATGTCTGAAAAAATAGAGGTTTTTGGGTTGTCTCAAACTGTCTCAGAACTTGCTGAAACTGATATTAGTAAAGTGGCAAAGTATGGATGGGGTAGACAAGGCTTGATTCCACTTTGGTTTGGGGAGGGAGATGTTCCAACCCCGAAGTATATCTGCGATGCCGCCTCGGAATCAATGCAGATGGGTGAAACATTCTACACGCATCAAAATGGATTATCTGATTTGCGAAAAGAATTGATTAAATATACCAAACGTTCATTTGGAGTAACGTTAGAAGAGGATAGGTTGACTGTTACCAACTCTGGAATGATGGCTATTTCATTAGCTATGCAGATGTTAATTAACCCTAGTGACGAGGTGGTTGTTATTGGCCCGGTTTGGCCAAATATTTATTCTACTGTGGAATTAAATAAAGGGATAGTAACCCACGCTTCAATTAAAATGAGCCATGACGGTTGGTCTCTAGATCTGAACGAGGTTTTTAGTGCCGTAACAGATCGAACAAAAGCGATTTTTGTTAATACCCCCGGTAATCCTACGGGTTGGATAATGCCTGGAGAAGACCAAAAATCACTTGTTGAGTTTGCGCGCGAAAAGAATATCTGGTTGATATCGGATGAAGTTTATCATTCTTTAGTTTTCGATAGGCCGGTAGCAACCTCGATGCTGAATTTTGCCGAATCAGATGATAAAGTCATTGTAGTAAATAGTTTTTCAAAATCTTGGCTTATGACAGGCTGGAGAATGGGTTGGATGGTGCATCCTAAAGGGATAGCCGAGACTTTAGCAAAATTGGTCCAGATATCGACTTCTGGGGTTCCCGACTTTATTCAAAGGGCTGGAATTACCGCTCTCAGATCGGGTGACAAAACAATAGCGGAGCTACGTGAGCGATGCCAACTAGGACGAGACATCGTTTTTGACCGACTGGAGCAGTGGCCAAGTGTAAGAGCAATAAGACCTAATGGCGCTTTTTATGCCTTTTTCATGGTGGACGGGGTTAATGATTCTTTGGATTTTTGTAAAAAATTGATTGATATTTGTAATGTGGGTCTGGCTCCTGGAAGTGCCTTTGGTCCTGGAGGGGAAGGGTTCTTGCGATTATGTTATGCGTCAACCCCAGAAAAACTGAATCGGGCTATGGATGCTTTAGCGCTGGAGATTAATAAACGGTGATAAGCATAAGTTCTAACTAATTGATAAAGCGATATGTTTATAGTATGAAAATAATGCTGAAGATAAATTATTTGGAGATTTGCAATGGCGTTAGGTCCGATTGGTTCAAATACTTCGTCAGAAACGCGTGCGGAACTTATAAGACGGATCACTCATCCTAATACCAATAAAGCCCCAAAGCCGCAGTTTCAGGAATTAGTTACGTCGGAAAAGACGGTTAAATTGCAAAATGCAGAAACTCCACCTGGGTTTCGGATTAAAACGGCATTAACCAATGATGAAATCGAGATGCAAATAAGGCGACTATCTGTATTGATAGCCAATGATAATATTGATCAAGGAGCCCCAAGGGGGTCATACATTAATATTTTGCTATGAAAATGTC
>QBVV01000001.1 GCA_003284265.1 SAR116 cluster bacterium AG-313-A07 | reverse complement strand
GTATTTTAAGGCGAATAACAAACATATCAATTTAATGAAAACTGTTAAGAGTTTTCGATATAAGATTATAGTTCTTTTCTAAACCAAGACCACGCCTCCTCTGGAAGCTAAAATTAATTGCTAGTGAGAAGATGCGGCATTGAATTTGACAGTTGATGCATTAACACTACAGAGAGATCTAAGGGAACAACTTTCCTATTTTTTAATTCTTGTGCAGTAAAAAAAGAAAAACATCGACCTTCTTTTAACTTGAGTTTATCGATCTCCGCTTTTTTGATAGAGCAAGTAAATACTGTCATTTCTCTATCAATTATATTCACCATGTCTAGAGAATAAGTACACAAAAAGAAATGCTCTATTGAGTCTGGACAGTACGATAGTTCTTCATAAAGTTCGCGCTTTATAGCTAGAATAGGGGTCTCCATGCTTTCTAAGGCCCCTCCAAACAATCCCCAATATCCAGGGAAAGTAATTGTCGAAATATCATCACGTAACTGAAACAAATAGCGGCCTTGATCATTTACGATTATGGCCTTTGCCGCCCTTTTAATTATCATTTAATCTATTATCCAAACACCAATAATCATTGATCTATCCAAAACTATGAAGGACATTCCCATAATCCTTCAGCCATTTTTTTGATTTTTTCCAGTCATTGATCAAAAACTCAACATTTTTCCAGAATCTTGGAGAATGATTCATCTCTACCAGATGAGCTACCTCATGGGCGCAAACATAGTTGAGAACATGTTCAGGGGCAAAAACAAGCCTCCACGAAAAAGATAAATTGCCGTTTGACGAGCAACTTCCCCACCTAGACTTTGTATCCCTAACAGTAACTTTATTAATATTTCTATCTAAAATTTTTGCATAATTCTGGCTCCTGGTTCGCATCTCCTCCCAAGCTTTTATTTTAATCCAATCCTTAATCCTACGAGGAATATGCTCAGTCATGCCACTAACACAAAGATCCATTGGCAGATTAGATTCATTCAATTGAATCCATACATTTCCAAAGTTCTTCGGGCAGTGCCTTATAACATAACGCTCCCCAAGGATCGGTAATACCGCGCCATCACAAAATTCGACTCGATTTGGGATTTGTGATAATTTATCAGAGAGCCAATTTAAGTGATTCTGTATAAAATTCTTAATAATAGGAGTTGACGTTTCTCTTGGATGAGTCAGAACAGCCGCATTACGGCTCGTGTCTATACGCAGACTTATTCTCTTGGTCCGATCACTGATTTTTGTTTCCACAAAAGTCCTGGTCCCCGAAGGAAGAAGAATATCTATACCTTGAATATCTCTATTAGACACAAAGGATATTCCCAATACGTTGTCATTCGGAACACTACGAACCATTCTCTATTATAACGTGAGAATAGCTTTTATGAAGAATAAAACTCTTCTTTGAGAAGAGCAAATATCATGTGGTCCTCCCATTCCCCATTAATCTTCAAATATTTTTTGGCTAAGCCCTCATATCGGAAACCAGCTTTGTTCAGCACACCTTGACTAGGATGATTAGTTGGTAGACATGCCGCCTCGACTCTGTGAAGAGATAAATTATCAAAAACAAAATCACACGCCCCGTGCACTGCCTCAGTCATATATCCATTCCGTGCGTACTCGCGACCCATCCAGTATCCGAATGAAGCCGATTGAGCTACACCACGCTTTACATTAGCAATGGTTATTCCTCCTACGAGGACATTATCTAATCTTCTAAAAATAAAAAAAGCATATCCGCGGTCATTGCTCCAATCTTCTGAGTACTTTGACAAGCGACGTCGAAAGGAGGCCTTTGTCAGGGCGTCAACAGGCCAAGTCGGTTCCCACGGAGTCAAAAATTTACGACTATCTGATCTAACTTTAACCCACGCCGTCCAATCTCCGCGGACGGGTGAACGCAAAAACAAACGTGGAAGAGTAATTCTCGGTTCAGATAAAATTGAGGGGAAAAAATTTAAAGCCACAACATATTTCAATTGTTATTAAAAATACAAGTTGAACACGACAACTAAATTCAGGCAAGCCTTAGACCTAGTATAGATCTGTAATTATTTCAGTCTATCACAAAATTTTTCGTATGGTTCTAAGTTAGAAATAGGACCAAGGGCAGTCAGTGTGGGAACAGTAGCCAAAAGTTTTTTTATTACTCTTTTCACAGAAATTATATCAACCTGATTGACCTTTTCTACTATTTCCTCAACCGTCATAATACCTCCATGAACCAGGAGATGTTGAGCCATCTGCTCACAACGGTTGGAGGTCGTCTCACGACTCATTAACAGGCCAGAACACAGTTGTACTTTTGATCTCTCAATTTCTAATTCAAGATCGCTTTCTATAATCCCCAATAGTTCATCGCATACTACTGGCACTAATTCCTTTATCTGTTTTTCACCTGTCCCAGCATAAATCCCCAATATACCACTATCTCTGTAAGCAGACGTGAATGCATAGATTGAATAGACTAAACCTCGTTTTTCTCTAACTTCTTGAAACAAACGCGAGGACATTCCTCCACCCAGCAACATGGATAATACCTGTTGAGCGTAAAAGTCCGGATCATAAAAAGTTACCCCAGGGAACCCAATGATTAAGTGAACCTGTTCTAAATTTTTATGCTGCCGCCAATCGCCACCTACATAGTTTGCCGACTCCAACTCTGGAATTTGTTTCTTAGAGACCGACGAGAATTTACTGTTCACAAGATCTACGAGGTTATCGTGGCAGATATTCCCCGCTGCAGAAAAAACCATTTGCTCACCACCATAATTATCATTTATGAATTTAATTACGGTATCTCGCGACATTTTACTTATAATTTCGCCAGTACCAAGAACCGGACGGCCAAGTCCCTGGTCTGGGTAGGCTGTCGACTGAAAATAATCAAAAATTATATCATCCGGTGTATCTGCACACTGTCCTATTTCTTGCAATACCACATTGCGTTCGCGATCTAACTCTAATTCTGCAAATATGGAGTTTTGGAGAATATCACTTAGGATATCGACTCCTAAGCTCATATCGTCCTTTAAAAGTTTTGCATAATAAGCCGTCTGTTCCCGAGAGGTATATGCATTGAGATGTCCTCCAACAATCTCTACTTCTTCAGCTATGGCCGCCGCACTTCTACCGTTAGTACCCTTGAATGCCATATGTTCTAGAAGATGGGCTACCCCATTCACATCTGCGGACTCATTCCTTGTACCAATTCCGAACCAAGCACCAAGCGAAACGCTCTCTACAGAATTCATCGTATCACTAACAACTCGTATACCATTGTCCAAGTTAGTAACTTTAACTGGATACTCAGACATTTGTATTATCCGCTATATAATTGGCTACCGAATCAAAATCATTTGGAAGTACGACCGTGTGTTCTTTTTTTTCTAATAAATCATCGAGTTGAACCGGCAAATCAGGGTAGGAGCCCGTCGCCCTATGCACAGCATCAGGAAATTTAGCCGGGTGAGCGCAAGCCAAAGAGATAATTGGTATTTCTGGAGACACGCACCCAGATGATCTAATTTGATGCGCTGCTTCTAATCCAACCGCGCTATGGGGATCTATTATCTCACCTGTATCCTTATGAGTTTTTTTGATTCTAGCTAAGGTAGTTTCATCGTCCACACTAAGCGCTGAGAAAATATTTGCTCTCTTAGCGATTAGCTCCGTTTCAATGTCAAAATAGCCGTTAGTTCGAAAATTCTCTATTATTTCATTTGTAAGTGAACCATCACGTCCGCATAAATCAAATAAAAGTCGCTCAAAATTACTAGACACCTGGATATCCATACTTGGACTCAAACTAGGCCTGACCTGCTTGATTTCCATTTTCCCAGAATTAAAAAATCTTGTTAAAATATCGTTTGTATTCGTTGCAACTACCAAGTTCTCAATTGGTAATCCTAGCGCTTTTGCCGCGTAGGCAGAGAAAACGTTGCCAAAGTTTCCTGAAGGTACCGAGAAACTTACTTTACGATTGGGGCCTCCCAATGCTAACGCAGCCCAAAAGTAGTAGATGATCTGGGGCAATAATCTCGCCCAGTTAATTGAATTAACTGCCGAAAGATTATATTTATCACGATATTCCAGATCATTAAACAAAGACTTAACCATATCTTGGCAGTCGTCAAAGGTACCCTCCAAAGCGATCGCATGGACATTTGGAGCATCAACCGTTGTCATCTGCCTTTGTTGAATATTCGAGACCCTTCCTTTAGGAAACAGTATAAAAATATCAATTGCCTCCCTATTTCTGCACGCTTCAATAGCAGCTGACCCTGTATCGCCCGATGTTGCACCAACTATTGTTGTTCGCTTTTTGCGTCTTTGAAGTGCTTCATCAAATAACCCTCCAAGGATCTGCATGGCGTAGTCTTTGAAGGCAAGCGTTGGACCATGAAACAACTCTAACAGCCACAGATTATTTTTTAACTGCTTCAACGGTGCTACAGCTGGATGTCCAAATTTGTCATAGGTATCACGGACCAGCGCATCAAAGTCATCACTTGAGATACTATTGCCAATAAATGCTTTCATAACTTGAATTGATAGGTCCGCGTACGATAATTCTCGCATGGATTCAATTTCATTCTTGCTAAATTTTGGCCACTCTTTGGGCACGTAAAGTCCGCCATCTCGAGCTAACCCTGTGATAAGAACATCATCAAAATCTAATTCCGGGGCAATCCCCCGCGTGCTAATATATTTCAAGAGTATCTCCAGAGCCAATATTTGGCCACACTAGCCTTGGCTTCGCCGTCTTGCAAGAATGATGGTGCTACCCATAAAATAAAAGGATTAAAACTATGAATATCAAGACAATAGCTATCCAGTCACCCGGAGACATGGGACATGGGATTGGTAGACTACTTGTTGAAGGCGGTTATAGGGTCGTGTCTGCCTTGGAAGGGCGTTCAGAAAGAACAAAAACATTGTCCCAAGAGGCAGGAATTGAAGATGTGGGAGATATAGATAATTTGTTCAATAACGTTGATGTAATACTATCGATTATGAGACCAGATAAGGCTATTGAGTTTATTGAAACTCTAGCAAAAAAGGCCACCAAGTACTCCTCGAGACCAATTATTGTGGATCTTAATGCAATCTCGCCAAACACGGGAAAGAATGCGGCTCAGAGAGCCAGTAAGGTCGGATTAGAATTTATCGATGGCGGAATCATTGGGGGACCGCCTAGAGCACCCAAAAATGATAGCCCTCGCTTGTACGTTTCTGGACCAAATTCGCAAGAGCTTACCTCCTTAAACGCAACAGGACTTGACTTCCGGAGCTTAGGGAATGAAGTAGGTTCCGCCTCTGCCATAAAAATGTCATACGCGGCTATGACAAAAGGACTAACGGCCATAGCAATAAATTCAATGATCATTGCTAAGTTAGAAGGTGTAGAGGATGCGTTCGCCCAAGAGTTAAATTCTAGCCAACCCAATCTTTTTAATCATATGAAAAGGTGGCTGCCAGATATGTGCCCCAAAGCCTATCGGTGGGTGGGAGAAATGGAGGAAATAGCAAAAACTTTCGATGACAATAATTTATCGGAGAAGCTTTTCCATGGCGTAGCAGAAACATACATGGTTGTGGAAAAGTCTATTTTGGGTAAAGAAATTGTGGAAAAAAGGAAAAAAGGAAAAACAGCTGAAGATGTGACAGATATCCTTGCCCGTTTCGTCTCGAAAAATTAGTCTTCTAATAAGTTTTTCACGCTTTACCGAGATATCTACTGTTCAAGTGTGCCAAAAAGGCCGTTGTCGATAGTGAGCTTCCCGTCGCTTTAATCAATATTTCTTCGGTACTAAGCGCACTTCCGATGCTATGTACGTTTTTTCTCAGCCAACTCAACAGTGTAGAAAAATGTCCCTTTGAAATTTGTGCCAATAGTTCTGGGTGATCTTTTCTAGCCGCAGAGAATAGTTGAGCAGCAGCCAAAGCACCAAGAGTATAGGTAGGGAAGTAACCAAATGCTCCGTCATACCAGTGTATATCTTGTAGGCAACCCTGCAAATCATCCGACGGTCGCGTCCCAAAACTCGATTCAAATGCTTCGTTCCATGCATCAGGTAAATCCGGAACTGACAGATCATCGCGCATGAGGGCCTTCTCTAGTTTATAACGAAGTATAATGTGGAGGGGGTAGGTGATTTCGTCCGCATCAACCCTAATGAAGTTAGGAATAACTCGTTTTGAATTCTTACTTAGTTCATCGGCTTTCCACTGATCTCCTCGCACCATAAATTCTTTTGCTATGATGGGGGCCAAAAACTTAAAAAACTCCAGAGAGCGGCAAACTTGCATCTCCATTAATAGTGATTGACTCTCATGAACCACCATCCCTCTTGCAGACCCCACAGGCTGTCCTCGCCAACGACTTGGCAAACCTTGTTCATACAGAGCATGACCCGTCTCATGGATCACACCCATCAAACTGCCTGTCCAGTCGTTCTCATTATAACGTGTAGTTATTCTGACATCATCTGGAGTGCCACCTGAAAAGGGGTGAACACTTGTATCGAGGCGACCTTTCAAGAAGTCAAACCCTAGTGCCTTCATAATTATTTGACCTAAACTCTTTTGAGCCTGAATAGGCACCGGGGTTGAATATGTGGGAAAATCAATATCAGCTTGATACTCTATTACTTCTGGAAGGAGCTTTTGCAGTGCCGGTTCTAATAAAGCAAAAATTGCATCAATTTGCGTCGAAGATCCACCCGGCTCGTATTCATCTAAAAGACTATCATATGAATTAGACTTGAATGTTTCCGCTTTAATAGCGGCAATCTGTTGCGTTAAATTAACAACTTCCCCTAATGATCCAGCAACAACCTGGAAGTTATTCTCTTTTCGAGCCAACTGCCATTGTCCCTCACAGGCAGCACAAGCACGCGAATGTTCTTCGACCAGCTTAGGAGACAAGGCTGCAGCATGTCGATAAATACGCCGAATTTCAAATAAGTTTTTCTGTTCTATATCATCTAGCTCAGCCTTATCTGCTTTATCTATCAATTCTAATGTTAACGGATCGGTTATTTCTTCATGTTTTAAAACAGAGAGAATAGCTATTTGTTCGGCGCGTGCAGAACCAGAACCAGAAGGCATTATCGCTTGGCGATCCCAAGAAAGCATCGCTATCGCATCCGAAAGGACCGCAACGCGTTGCCATTTTTTGGTTAATTCGAAGTATGATTTTTTACAAGTATTAGTCATCTTCACGTTTACGAGTATGATATATGATATAAACAGCAAGTAACGTAATGGCCAAAAGAAACCAGGTTACAGCATATTTCAAATGCTCGTTTCTTATCTCAATTTTACCGGCGGCACCTATCGGTAATTTATACGGACCAGGAGCCCTAAGTTCATCGATATAATAACCGGGAACTGGACCAACCTCCCTATATTCGGCAATTTGTTTTGTATTAACGTACAACCAAACCTCATTTTTTGGTTCATTTTCGGGAACAAAGTAGCCTTTTCTGTTGTCCTCTCTCAAAATTCCTTCCATTACGACAATACCCGTCGGAGTAGTTTGAGGCCTGCTTTTCCTTTCACGAAGTTTCTCTGGGATCCAACCCCTATTAATTAAAACAATCCGGCCTCCATCAAATAGGAAAGGTGTAACCACATGAAAACCAGCAGTTCCCTCAAATGTTCGCCCTGTCAGCAAGATTTCCTTATCGTGTAAAAAGCGGCCTGTCGCTCTAACACGGGTATACCTCCAGTCAGTATCTTTTTTTATGTCTAAAGGCGGCATAACCGGCTGTTTTGCCATCTGTTGCTCAAATGACGTAATGATCTCTTGCTTCCAACTCATACGTTGGACCTGCCAACTACCCAGAAGTATCAAGATAACAAACGTTGGAACGGCAAATAAAGTTGGCCCCATCGTCGGTTTAAATTTCCACTCACCTAACATTTAGATAAAAACCTTCCAAATTTGATGCAGTTCCCTTCCAAGTTGAAAATGTACCCGCACCATCCGTATTTTGATAATTTAATCAATATTTGAAAACCGCAAACTAAACGCGCCAGGATAATCACCCCAGATCTCTCCATTATCTTGAAAAGTATGCTTCGCCTTAACACTAAATCAATGAAGCGTAGATTTGTCAGTTGTGATCAAAATTGCTGCAATGTGACGGTTTGAAAGCTTCTTCTAAGGCGCAATCTACAAATAGGCAGAATCAACCACCCCACCAATAAATACATATGAAGAGAAACAACCAAACAACATCAACAAAATGCCAATACCAAGCAGCCGCTTCAAATCCAAAATGGTGTTCTGGTGTAAAATGGCCGGCCCGAGCTCTGAACCAGCACACAATCAAAAAGCAGGTTCCTACAAAAACATGGAACCCATGGAAACCAGTCGCTAGATAAAATGTGGATGAGTAGATACCATCGGTGAATTTAAATGTTGCGTGATCGTATTCATAAATCTGCAAGGCAGTGAACGCTATACCCAATAGTATTGTATAAGCGAGCCCTTTTATAAGGTTTTCTCGATCGTTTTTCAAAAGCGCCGCATGTGCCCAGGTAACCGTACAGCCGGACAACAACAAAATCATGGTATTAATCAAAGGAATATCCCAAGCGCTAAATGTTTCTATTCCTGCTGGTGGCCAAACTCCTGTATCCGGGTATAGGGAAGCGTCGAAGAACGCCCAGAAGAACGCAAGGAAAAACATCACTTCCGAAGCTATAAACAATATCATACCATAACGCATACCGATTTGAACTATCGGAGTATGGTGCCCTTGATGCTCAGCTTCCTTGATCACATCCCTCCACCAGAATGCCATCGTCATCAGTATCGCTATAAAGCCAACCCCCATTATTACCGCGCCAAAAGGCTTTTCATGCATAAACATAATCGCGCCTATAGCGGCAACAAAACCCGCCATGGCTCCCAGGGCCGGCCATGGGCTTGGCTCTACAAGATGAAAAGAATGACTATGTCCACCGCTCATAAGTTTCTCATTCCCTTTTACAAGCTACCATAAGATTTGTAGGCTAAAATTAGCTTCTTAATACAACTTTAACAAGGTCTCAACTTGCATTTTCTTTTTTTGTCTTCCCCACCAGGGATTGGTCTTCTGATGGAAAAAACGTGTAGGACAGAGTTATGGTTGTAACGTCGTCCAAATTTGGATCATTAACAATATCCGGATCAATAAAGAAAGATACCGGCATATCTACCGCCTCCCGGGGTGCCAAGAACTGCTCGACAAAACAAAAGCAATCTATTTTATTAAAATACACGCCTGCCTTCTCTGGCGTGACATTGAAAGTTGCTGTACCCACTATCGGATCTTTCCCTATATTCTCTGCCTTGTAAAAAGCCAATGCATTTTGCCCTACGGAAATATCTATTGATGTTTGTGCTGGTTGAAAATCCCAGTCCAATGTAGGTTTAGTGTTTGCGTCAAACCGAATCTTTATTTTCCGCTCTAGTATTTGAGAAGATGGACCGGTCACTTGCTGCGTTGTTCCACCATATCCTGTAACTTGACAAAATAACTTATAAAGAGGTACCGACGCATAACTCAAAATACCCATACCCGCAATCAATACTAATAGAAAACCTAGGGTTCTATACTTCTTCACAGCTGTCACATGTGGATCTTTATAACGAACGGACAAGCTAAAACATCCGTACTATGGTAATCAGATAAAATAATCCAGAAAACCCAAGAACCGCAGCAAGTACGGCAAGGTTGCGACCACGTTTAGTTTCACGAAAAGCTAGACCTGTTTCTGTTTTCTTTTGCGTTGCCTCAGTCATACCTGCAGTCCAATCCGTTACAAGATAGGGTTAAAGTTAACACACCGGTCTACGATCATAGCAAAAAATAAGAAGAAGAGATAAAATATAGAAAACCCAAAGAGCTGCTTACAGTTCTTCTCCGAATCATTCTTCATAACCCGCCATGCAGCCCCTATAAAAAGAACGCCCAATATTGCCGAAGTCGCTCCGTATACAGCCCCCAAAGTACCAAGCCAAAAAGGCGCTACACCCAGTGGACAAAGAACAATGCTGTAAAGCAAAATCTGTTTTTTTGTTTCGTATCTTCCATGAACTAGTGGCATCATAGGCACACCGGCCGCTTTATAATCGTCGCTCCTGTACAGCGATAACGCCCAAAAATGTGGGGGTGTCCAGATAAAAATAATTGTAAATAATGTAATAGATTCAACACTGACCGTGCCAGTCGCAGCTGCCCAACCTATCATTGGCGGGAATGCCCCAGCTGCACCACCTATCACTATATTTTGGGGGGTACGCCGTTTTAGCCAAACCGTGTAAACAAAAACGTAGAACATAATTGTTACCATAAGCAGTGTAGCTGCGACCCAATTTACAGCTAAGCCCATTACCATAACGGACCCACCAGCAAGTAAAATACCGAATGTAAGAGCCGCTTCTGCAGTTATTTTTCCCGAAGGGATGGCACGTGTTTTTGTTCTGGACATAACCGCGTCTATGTCTCGATCATACCACATATTTATTGCGCCCGAAGCGCCGGCTCCAATAGCAATACATAACACAGCGATTGTTTGAAGAACCAGATTTCCATCACCAGGTGCAAGGTATAGACCAACAAATCCAGTGAAGACTACAAGGGACATAACCCTCGGCTTCAATAACGATACGAAATCGAGGCACGCCGTCCAAACCGAACCAGCCGGCTTCGACAGCGTATCAGTGGCTAAACTTGTATTGGACACGATAACAAGCCCCTAAACTTCTTCTAAGCTGTTTTAATTGTTAACCCGCGGCAAATCCTCATAAGTATGAAAAGGAGGTGGGGAGGATAAAGTCCACTCAAGCGTTGTAGCACCATCGCCCCAAGGATTATTTTCCGCACGACGCTTGCTGATAAATGCTTCAAGTATCATTATGACAAAAATAATTGTTCCTAGTCCCGCCATGTAGGCCCCATAAGATGCCACTTGGTTCCACCCGTGCAGCGCTTCTGGATAATCGATATATCGTCTTGGCATTCCTGCTAATCCAAGAAAGTGCATCGGGAAGAATGTTAGATTCACTCCAATAAACGTTATCCAAAAATGCAACTGCGCTAGCATATTATTGTAGTTATAACCCGTCATCTTCGCGAACCAGTAATAGAACCCACAAAAGATCCCGTAAACTGCGCCAAGTGATAACACATAATGAAAATGCGCTATGACGTAGTACGTATTATGAAGCATAATATCAACCCCGGCATTCGCCAAGACAACGCCAGTCACACCGCCCACCGTAAACAGGAAAATAAAACCCAGAGCCCACAACATTGGAATTTTAAAAGTGATGGAACCACCCCACATTGTCGCTATCCAGGAAAATATCTTTACCCCCGTTGGAACAGCAATCACCATAGTGGCGGCGGTAAAGTACGCCCTGGTATCAACGTCAAGCCCCACCGTATACATATGATGTGCCCATACTATAAATCCCACGAAACCTATCGATACCATAGCATACGCCATTCCCAGATAACCGAAAATCGGTTTCCGGGAAAAGGTAGAGATCACATGGCTTACTATACCGAAAGCTGGAAGGATCATGATGTAAACCTCTGGGTGGCCAAAGAACCAAAACAAATGCAAGAATAAGATCGGGTCTCCACCACCTGATGGGATAAAAAATGTAGTCCCAAAATTTCGATCCGTGAGAAGCATTGTGATCGCTCCCGCAAGAACGGGAAGAGCAAGTAAAAGTAAAAATGCTGTTATCAGAATAGACCAAGCAAACAAGGGCATACGATGTAAAGTCATCCCCGGGGCGCGCATGTTGAATATCGTTGTTATGAAATTGGCAGCCCCCAAAATCGAAGATGCACCTGCTAAATGGAGCGATAATATAGCCATATCCATGGACATACCAGGCGTTCCCTCTTTCCCGGACATAGGCGGGTAAATCGTCCAACCAACTCCAGCACCTCCATCGGCAAACATTGATAAGAATAACAACAGGAAGGCCGGTATCAAAAGCCAAAAACTAATATTATTCATTCGGGGAAATGCCATATCTGGAGCGCCTATCATAAGCGGCACAAACCAGTTTCCAAAGCCACCAATCAACGCCGGCATAACGACAAAAAAGACCATAATAAGCCCGTGAGCGGTTACGTATACATTCCAAACATGCCCATTTTCCATATATTGAACGCCAGGATCCTGAAGCTCCATTCTCATGTACATCGATATCCCACCCCCAATCAGACCTGCTACGATTGAGAAAATCAGATACATTGTTCCAATATCTTTATGATTGGTGGAGTAAAGCCACCGCAAGAACCCCGTTGGCGTACCGTGGTCATGGCTATCGTGTTGGGCATGATCCGCACTCATTTTACTTCCCCTGGCTTACTGTTTGTTTTCAATAGTGCTTGCCACCCGAAACTTGGGCGGAGCAGATGCGAATTTAGTTTTGGCTTCAATTAGCCAATTTTCATACTCTTTTTCCGACACAGCTTTGACAGCTATCGGCATGGCAGAGTGATTAATTCCACAAATCTGGTTGCATTGGCCATAGACCCACCCTTCTTTATCGATCTGCATCCATGCCTCATTAATTCTTCCATTTATCCCATAAATTTGAACAACCGCCGAGGGAAGGAAAAACGAATGCATGACGTCATTACTGGTGATGAGTAATTGAATCTTTTTTCCTGTTGGAACAACCAGCGGATTATCAACTGAAAAAAGGTAGGCCTGGGTCTTTGGATCAATTTCCTCTTTTGGAATCATATAGCTATCGAATGTTACTTTCTGGTCCGGGTACTCGTATGTCCAGTACCACTGGTTTGCTGTAACTTTTATCGTCATGTCTGGGTCAACAGCGCGATCGCCATAATAAAGCGTCTTGAATGATGGCACAGCGACGATAACCAAAATCAATACAGGTACAGCAGTCCAAAGGATTTCGATGAATGTGTTGTGTGTGGTCTTTGTAGGATTTGGATTATTCGATGCTTTAAATCTAAAACAGACGTACACCATCAAAACCAAAACAAATAGTGATATTGCTGCTATCAACCACAAAAGATAGTCATGGAATTCGTGAATACGGACTGCAACAGGACTTACTGGTTCAGGGACACCTAGTTGCCACTCTCGCGGCAAAGCGGCCAGAGCACCTGTAGTCATTGCAGTGTAAGTCAAAATTGTTAAACCAACTAATTTTGTCAGTCCCACCTTCAATCGCCGAATTATTTTCATCCCGACTACTCTTTCGTTCCCGTGCCAACCGTCTAAAGCTGCCCTTAAAAAAGACCTCTTTTAACGCCGGTCATGTTGCTCATCCCCATGAAGCTTACTCTGACAGTTGCAGAGTTTTGCTTAAACTAACGTAACAGCATGCAAAAAACCAATGCTTAGGCCTATGATTTAAGTGATTTATTCTATAAAGACAACCCCAGGTATTTGAAATCGATGCTAGTGACATTTCTTCAAATGAACTATATCAAAAAAGGCATCAGTATACGATAATAAATTACTGTTTTTCGGAAAGATTAAATTAATGAGCGAGCTTAAGATAACGGACGATATATTTTTCAATCAGACCGATCTAAGTCAAGATTCGATACAACGGATAGTCAACGACTCTATCGGACACTGTGATGACGGAGAGTTATTTATTGAATATCGCCAATCTGAAGCTTTTGGGTTTGATGATAGCCGCTTAAAAACAGCAACATTTGACTCATCACAAGGCTTTGGCCTTAGAGGTATAGTTGGAGAAACGAGAGCATATGCTCATGCATCTGAACTCTCTGAAACATCCATCAAACGTGCTGCGGAAACAGTAAAAGCCCTCAAATCTGGACAACAAGCTTTAGCTTCCAATAATCCCGCACGAACAAATGCAAAATTATATTCAGATGAAAACCCCATCCATGACATGGAGTTTTCCGATAAGGTTAAACTTTTACAAGACATTGATGCGTATGCTCGTTCCAAAGACCCTAAAATTCAACAGGTTTCAGCTTCTTTGTCAGCTTCTTGGCAGGCAGTTCAGATTATACGGGCGAATGGGCATCGTGCCGCAGATATAAGGCCATTAGTAAGACTAAATATATCCGTGGTTGTTGCGGATGGTGATAAAATGGAAGCTGGCGGCACCGGTCTGGGTGGTCGTATGGGCTATGCTAGCTATATTGAAACTGAAAAATGGCAAGCGCAAGTAGACGAGGCTTTTCGATTAGCGATGGTAAATTTAGAGGCTGTCCCAGCTCCTGCTGGAGAGATGGATGTTGTTCTAGGTCCCGGTTGGCCTGGCGTTATGCTCCATGAGGCTGTTGGCCATGGATTAGAGGGTGACTTCAACCGTAAAGAAACATCTACGTTTACCAATATGATTGGAAAAAGGGTGGCGTCGCCAGGAGTGACTGTAATTGATGATGGAACGATCCCAGATAGACGAGGGTCGATCACGATTGACGATGAGGGAACTCCATCACGAAGGAATGTTTTAATTGAAGACGGAATACTAGTTGGATACATGCAAGACAGACAAAACGCACGACTGATGGGCGTTTCAGAAACCGGCAATGGACGAAGGGAAAGTTATGCTCATCATCCCATGCCGCGTATGACGAATACCTATATGCTGGGCGGCAAAGAAGAGCCTGAAGAGATCATTAAGTCGGTTAAAAATGGTTTATATGCGGTTAATTTTTCTGGTGGGCAGGTGGATATAGTTTCTGGAAAGTTCGTTTTCGCAGCAAGTGAAGCATACTTGATAGAAGATGGAAAAATAACCAACCCAGTAAAGGGGGCAACACTTATAGGAAATGGCCCAGAAGCTATGAATAAAATTTCTATGATAGGCAACGACATGAAACTAGATGACGGTGTCGGAACTTGTGGAAAAGATGGACAGGGAGTTCCAGTTGGTGTGGGTCAGCCTACTTTGAAAATGAACGGAATTACCGTCGGAGGAACAGCCGTTTAATACGTTCAAAACTTTTTTCAGCCGGGAAGCGGTCTTCCATGGAATTGTATTTATACTATTTTCAGGTTTTCCTAATATTGTAGTTCTTCAAAAATAGGATGGACTGACTCGGACCATTTATCCGAAAACGCGTCTAGCAATTCATCTGCAGGTGTCCGGCCGCGTTCGGCGATGTCTCGAAGTGTCTCTAAAAAACCAGATTCATCATTCCCCGAAGGGTCTAACTTGGCCCGCTTTTTTAATCCAGCCGAGGCTATCGCCAGTATTTCTCTAGAAATTTCTTGAACACTTGTTTTTCTAAACGACGTTGAAAGCCCTTTAATAGGAACTTCATTACGTAATATTTCCTGCTCCTCTATGCTCCAATCCTTAATCAAATCCCATGCCGCAGATTGCGAGTCAGCATCGTAGAGTAGACCCACCCACAATGCCGGTAGTGCGCACAGGTTTCTCCACGGGCCCCCATCAGTTCCGCGCATTTCAAGGTATTTTTTTAGGCGAACCTCGGGGAAATTGGTCGTCATATGATCCGCCCAATCCCCCATATTTGGAATTTGCCCCTCAAAACCTTCGAGTTGCCCATTCATGAAATCACGAAAGCTTTTTCCTGCTACGTCATGGTAAATACCATCACGGTAAACAAAATACATGGGTACGTCTAAAATGTAATCAACGTGACGTTCAAAACCATATCCTTTTTCAAACACGAAAGGCAACATTCCGCATCGATCAGGGTCTGTGTCAGTCCAGACATTGCTGCGCGAAGATAGAAAGCCACTTGGTTTGCCATTTTCGAATGGAGAGTTAGCAAACAATGCGGTCGCTATCGGCTGTAGAGCTAAACTAACTCTGTATTTTTCAACCATATCCTTTTCATCTGAAAAATCTAGGTTGGTTTGAACTGTGCAGGTCCGGAGCATCATATCTAGACCCAAACTGCCTACCTTTTGCATCCATCGATTCATTATGGCGTAACGTCCTTTGGGCATCCAAGGGATATCATCCCTACTCCACAAGGGATCAAATCCAAGACCAAGCATACCTATGCCTAACTCTTCTCCAATCTCCTTTACTTGCGCCAAGTGATTGTGAACCTCATCACACGTTTGGTGGATTGTTTCTAGAGGTGCTCCCGAGAGTTCAAACTGCCCCCCGGGTTCCAAGGTTATAGCGCACCCGTT
The DNA here is from genome assembly GCA_003284265.1 of SAR116 cluster bacterium AG-313-A07. Classification (GTDB taxonomy): domain Bacteria; phylum Pseudomonadota; class Alphaproteobacteria; order Thalassobaculales; family Thalassobaculaceae; genus UBA7326. The sequence goes on along the minus strand of QBVV01000001.1, from coordinate 114,090 downwards.
CAGATGAAGAGCAATTGTCTTTCCTTGCTCTTTAATTGGGACCCAACCAAATCGCGTTAAACGAGACAAAATTTCCCCAATACCGTCAGCTCCCTCATAAGGCAATCGTTTTTTGTCGGATAGACGGAATGCAAATTTTTCATGCTCTGTACCGATACGCCAGTTTTCACGAGGAGTGCATCCAGATAATAGATCGTCAATTAATTGCGATTTACTCTCAATTGGAACGCCCAATGGATCAGGTGGATTAGACATAATGACCCCAAAAAACTCTAAAATTAGCAACCATACTCAATTATTTGCTCCGAAGGAATATTCCAATCTCCAACAGACGCCTGCCAGCAGGCTAATGCTGCGAAAGCAGCCGTGTCCGATCTCAAAACTCTTCCCCCTAAACTCACACGACACACATTGCTTAGTTTATCGAGTTGGTCAAGTTCCGAGTTGGAAAAACCACCTTCCGGGCCAATCAACAATCCGCATGGACCCGTGTGTTTTTGAAATTCCTGTAGAATAGGCTTTCCTCCTCCTGTTTCGTCACAACAAAATAAAAATCTTTCTTCTGGCCATTTTTTTAATAAATCCTCAAACTCGGTTGGCTCTCCAATCTCAGGAACAGTTAGTCGATCAGACTGTTCGGCAGCTTCTATCGCATTCGATCTCAATCTTTCTAAGTTTATACGCCCCACCGCTGTGTGTTCGGTAAAAACAGGCCAAAGCATGCTAGCTCCTAGTTCGGTAGCCTTCTGAGCGATGAAGTCAATCCGCAATCTCTTAATTGGTGCAAATACAAGCCAAATGTCAGGAGGAGAACATTGATTCCTTATACAGGACTTCACACAAACCTCTATTTCTCTTTTTCTGATTGCAGTAATTTCAGTCTCCCATTCACCATCTACACCGTTGAAAAGTCCTATCCTATCACCTTCGTGCAACCTTAAAACATTGCGAAGATAATGAGACGGACTCTTGGGTAGGGTTAGAGGGTCATCAGCGACTAAATTTTGTTCTACAAATAAACGTGCTTTTAAACTACTACTAGTCATGATTTACTCTTCAATTGATTTCGATCCTGGTGTTAAAGCGAATAATGAGCCTAGAAAACCGGAAATTAGATAATTATGCTAATAGAAAATAATACATTTCCAGCCAATTTTTTTTATAGGATTAGATTATTGCTTAGGTCTACTGGCTATTTCTAAACTAGCTTATCAAAAATGTTGATGATGGTCATCATAGGGTTCAAAAAAATGAATTTGGATAACAGTGTAGGTTAGGGCTTCTATTACCAGCATGACAAATTTGAGTGATATAGCTGAAGACGGTTGGGTAAAGAATTGGCTCCCAAAACCGGTTCGACCATATGCCCTATTAATGCGTCTAGACCGACCAATAGGCACTTGGCTACTTTTACTTCCCTGCTGGTGGAGCTTGGGTTTGGGCTGGCAGCTAAACCAGCAAAAAATAACCCTTTTGGAACTTGGCTATTTATATTTCTTATTTACTGTTGGCGCTATTTTGATGCGGGGCGCGGGCTGTACAATAAATGATTTATGGGATAGGAAACTTGATCAATTGGTTGCCCGAACCGCAAATAGACCGATCGCTTCGGGCGTTATCAGCGTCACTAATGCGATATTATTTCTTCTACTTTTACTAACTCTAAGTTTAACGATATTGTTGCAACTTAATGAAACTTGCTGGCTCTTAGGTTTTTTGGTTTTGTTATTAGTTTTTTCATATCCTACGTTCAAGCGATTTACCTATTGGCCACAATTTGTTCTAGGGCTCACATTTAATTGGGGTGCTCTAATGGGTTGGGTTTCTATTACCGGGACAATAGATACACCAAGCCTTATACTATACTTAGCTGGCATATTTTGGACACTTGGTTATGATACAATATATGCCCACCAAGACAAAGAAGATGATGCCCTAATCGGTGTAAAATCGTCTGCCCTAGCCCTTGAAAATTTGACCAAACCCTTCATTTACATCGTTTATACCGTAACTATTTTAGGGGTTTTTCTGATAGGATGGATAAGTAAGTTTTCAATGCCATTTTATCTGGTTTGTCTGATCGCTTTCTGCCAATTAACTTGGCAAATACGTGCTTTAGACCTAGATAGCCCAAACGACTGTCTCAAAAAATTTAAATCAAACCGTCTCTTTGGCTTTCTGATAACTTTTGCCATATTTCTAGGTTGATATGAGCCAATATCATCGATTTTTTATCCAGAAAAACACAGAATTAGGGTCACCTCCGTTGGTCCCTGAAATAAAGCTTCATCTCGCTGTTGATGCCACAGAATTATGGCAAATGACGACAAAAGAGTTAGAAGATAACGGTCTTCCTTTACCATTTTGGGGATTTGCATGGGCTGGCGGACAAGCCTTGGCACGCCATATCTTGGATAATCCCGAATTAGTAGAAGATAAATCCGTGATAGATATGGGAGCAGGAAGTGGGCTTGTAGGGTTATCAGCTCTTTTTAGTCATGCATCTCAGGTTGATTTTAAAGAAATAGATGGCTTTGCGGCAGAGGCCATACACCTAAATCTCATCGCGAACCGGTTGGGTCAGAATTATCAAATCATACTCGAAAACTGGCCCGAATTTACTTCTAAAAACCAAAATCGGTGGGATGTTATTTTAGCAGGTGACGTTTTTTATGAGCAAGAAATGTCAAACATTATCTTATCCGATTTACGAAAATTTGCTCAATTAGGGAAGCTTGTTCTCGTTGGCGACCCAGGTCGGGCATATTTTCCTAGAGAGGGCGTTAAAAAACTGGCCCAATATCCTGTTGAAACTCCAATTTACCTTGAAGAGCAGAATATTTCTGAAACAACGATTTGGCAAATAGTACCACTGCCGTAGGTGATCCTGAATGATTTCTAATCATCAAATAACTTTGGGGTATTTAGCCAGACACAGCGGCAGCATTGATTGACGCTACAGCTAACTTTACAGAAACCAATAAAATAGCCGTACCAACTTGCCCCTCCTCAATTCTTTTAGAGAGGTCCCTAAGCCAAATATCTATGATCCAGAATGTCGCAAGTTGGATCACTAGCGTGACTATTCCCCAGATGACTATATCGTATACATTAACACTACTAGCCATACAAAATGCCAAAGGAATTGCGAGGCCTAAAATAGCTCCGGCAAGCGAAATGGCTGCTGCAGTATTGCCTTCCCGTATTAATGCTCTTTCATCATGCGAGGTGATCCACATGTAAATGAATACGCCTATCACCAGCATTAAAACGGTGACGCCAAAGTGCGAGAGTAGAAAAGGAATTCCTGCAAGGAAACTTTGTATAGCAGCGTCCATTAATTTATCCACTTTTTAATCAATTGATCATGGTTCATCTTAACATGGCCTTATAGGATTAAGTAGAATTTAGTTCCAGATTATTTTTTAAGATGACAACACTGTTCCCTGCACTAAAGTAAGGGTTTTGACAATCTTGTTATCCAGCATTTCGGCAACTTTTGTATCAAACAACTTAAAATGTGGCATTTGGAGATGCTTTTCAAAGGCGGGCTTATCGTCATAAATCTCATACAGAAAGCATTCCCAAGGTTCACTGGGGTCGAAACAAACATCAAATTGTTTACACCCCGGTTCATGCTCAAGTGATAGTCGCGCGTTTTCCAACATTAGTGGCTTGAATTGCTCTATCTGATTACGTTTGACTGAAAAATGAACAGTAACAACGAACATTTGAACCCCCAAATCTTAATATTTATAGAATTAGATAGAATAAATTTTAATTTCACGCGCAATTTTGAGAGATCATACTCACTTTTCCTTGGCCAGTTTTGTTTCAACAAGCTTTGCCCAGTAACTCGCTCCAAGCGGCAATACTTCATCATTGAAATCGTAATGTGGATTGTGAACCTCACAATCCCACTTACCCTCACCTTGTCCAATGGTTACATACCCACCAGGAATTAAATTCGACATATAGGCAAAATCTTCAGATCCCATCACTCTGTTACTATTTCGATTAACATTAGCCTCTCCTACTATCGCTGCAGCCACATCCCCAGCAAAGTTGATTTCATCTTCTGAGTTTATTAAAGGAGGGAAAGTTGTGCGAAAATCAACTTCCGCAACGGCTCCCATTCCTTCTGCAATATTTTTTGATAATCTCTTGATGTTGGTTTCTATTAACGACATTACATCATTCGAGAATGTCCTCGCAGTACCTTTCATAATGGCAGTGTGCGGTATTACATTATAGGCATCTCCCGACTGAATTTGGGTAATTGACAACACCGCTGTTTCCTGAGGGCTGGTGTTTCGTGAAACAATCGTTTGAGCAGCCGTTGCTATGTGTGCCGCAATAATTACTGGATCTATTCCAGATTCTGGTCGGGCGCCGTGCGAACCATTACCACGCACAACTATATCAAAAAGGGCTCCTCCAGCCATGGCTGCACCGGTCCGCATTCCAAATTTACCTACCGCCAAACCAGGTCTATTGTGCATTCCATACACTGAATCACACGGGAATTGGTCAAATAATCCTTCGTCGACCATAGCCTTCGCACCGCCAACGCCTTCTTCCCCCGGCTGGAATATAAAATGGACACAGCCTTCAAAATTCTTGGATTCCGCAAGGTATTTTGCAGCACCCAAAAGCATTGTAGTATGTCCATCATGCCCACATGCATGCATCACATTGGGGGTCGTAGATTTGTGCGAAAAAGTGTTATTCTCTGCCATCGGGAGAGCATCCATATCTGCCCGCAAACCGATACTTTGTGTAGCATTACCCACTCGTAAAGTTCCAACAACACCGGTCTTACCAAGGCCTTGATGCACCTCTAGGCCCCAGGCCTTCAACTTTTCAGCAACTAAAGAAGACGTACGGCGTTCCTCAAACCCTAATTCTGGATGAGCATGCAGATCTCGGCGCCAGGCAGTCATTTTTTCGTGATTGGCCGCTATCTCTGGTATGATTTTCTGATCAGTCACTGTTTATGCTTTCAATATGAGTTGTATTACAAATTTATTCATAAATGCACTAGTTTATTCATAAATGCACTAGAATTTAGAACTTCTAGTTACCATACGCCAGTGTTACCCATACTTGCCCAAGGCTCTTTTATTTCAAGCGCTTCCCCCTTTTGCAGAAGTTCAATGGAAACGCCATCTGGAGATCGTATAAAAGCCATGCGGCCTTCTTTAGGGGGTCTATTAATTACAACACCACTTTCTTGCAAAGACTGGCAGAGTTCATAAATGTTATCTACCTGATATGCCAAATGACCAAAATTTCTCCCCCCAGAATATTCTTCTGGATCCCAATTAAACGTCAGTTCTAAGGTTGGAGCCCAGTTAGCTTTGGCAGACTCGACGTCGTCGGATGCGCTAAGGAATATATTTGTATAGCGACCAGCTTCACTCTCCGTCCTTCTAACTTCAACCATGCCAAGCTTGCCACAATAAAAGTCTAACGATTCCTGCACGTTGCTGATCCGGACCATGGTATGTAGATATTGCACAAAATTCTCCTAAAACAGTTGCCTTTGAGATGAACCAAAACTTATATTTCGGTTGCAGCTCAGGATTGGGTATTAATAACACACAGATTAAAGTATATCGTTTTTAAAACTAAACTAACTTTAATCCGAAACTCAGTAAGTGGTGTATCTTTGGTCACTCTGGATAATCAAGTCAAACACAAAATCGAGGGTGATGCCTACCGGTGGGCAATTTTATTTGGTGTCTGGTTGATATACTTCAGTTTTGGATTGACTGTCGCTGCTTTAGCTCCACTGGTTCCCAAGGTGTGCCAAGATTTACAGATAAGCTATGGGGAAATGGGGCTGATCTTGGGTGCTTGGCCCTTTGTTTATATTCTATCCGCACTGCCATGCGGCATTTTCTTAGACCGAATAGGCCCCCGACGCGCTCTTTTTCTAGCGGCCTTGATAATGGCACTCTCGGGATTTTTGCGTTGTTTCTCAGACACGTATTTCATGATGGTTGTAGCAGTATCTGTGTTTGGGTTAGGGGGACCGCTCATTTCTATTGGCGCACCTAAACTGATCGCTTTTTTATTTGAAGGAAAAAATAGGGGGTTGGCGATGGGGATTTATATCACCGGCCCTGGTGTCGGGGCAGTTATTGCGTTATCCATCACCAATAGTCTTTTATTGCCGCTGTTCGATAATGATTGGCGCTTAGTCATAAGTGCCTATGCTTTCTTTACGTTAATAAGTGGATGCATCTGGCTAATTATCAGTTCTCATCAACTAGTGCGTGTTATCGAATCTCAAATTCAAGCTGAAAAGAGTGGCCCCATCGCAGAAACATTTCGAAGCCTAGCATCTATCCCCAGTGTGCAAATAGTTTTGTTGATGAGCATTGGAATTTTTTTCTTCAATCACGGGCTAAACAACTGGCTTCCGGAGATTATTCGATCGAAGGGCCTTAGCTTTGCCGAAGCCGGTTACTGGGCAGCTATACCAACCACCATTAGCATCATAAGCGCTCTTCTGATTCCACGTTTGGCCACAACTGAACGGAGAGTTCTAGTAATGGGTTTGCTAATCCTCGCGGCTGGTTTGGCAACAACTTTATTGCATACTTCGCCGGGTCTTCAACTCGCATTCGGTCTATGCCTGCAAGGCTTGGCCAGAGGCGCAATGATGACTGTTGCGCTTTTGATGTTGGTAGAAATACCAGATGTTGGACCCAAGCGCGCTGGGACAGCAGGTGGTTTATTTTTTACTGCAGCAGAAATTGGCGGTGTCGCAGGGCCACTTGTAATAGGTTTTTTGCATGATCTAACTGGTGATTTTTCTTATCCACTAAATGTATTAACCGTTATCACATTTTTGCTTTTAGCTTTGCTTTTTGCGCTTCAAAAAACATTGAAGCATGACTTAAATAACTGACTATCCGAGTTTCACTTCACAGGCTGTTTTACGTAAACTATAATCTCTTCAGATGGTCGTGACGAAAGGACAAAGTCAATGACTAGAAAACGAGTGGTTATAGAGATGGGAATGGGCACAGACATTCGCGGGAAAGACTATACCAAAGCTGCATGCCGGGCATTGAAAGATGCTCTTTGGCATAATTCGCTCGGGATAGCGGACATAATGGGCGTTGATGTTGATTCCATGTGGGTCGAGGTGCGTATTGGAATACCCCAACCTGAAAAAGTCAACGTAGAAGAGGTTCTCAGTATTTTACCTCATGGAACAGGTCAAATTTCCTGTATAAAAGGAGGCCTTGAGATTGAGAATACTGATCGGAATGACTCTACCATAATAGCAAATGCGGCAGCTATTGTTTATCTCGATGCACCTGAAGGGAATTCGCTATGACAATGAAGCGAGCCATTCTTGAAATGGGTATGGGCAACGACTTACACGGCGAGGATTATACCAAAGCAGCAGAACGGGCGATCAAAGATGCACTACATCACAGTTCGCTTAGTTTTATCAGAACTCTAAACATTGATAAAAATCAACTCTTTGTGAATGTCACGATTGGTGTACAAAAACCTGAAAGTGTGAACACGAAAGAACTAAAAAAACTACTTCCAGTGGGGGTCGTGTCAATAAACGCGATAAAAGGTGGGCTCGATGTGCCCGATCATGAAAACAACGACCACGCAGTGATCGCTAGTGCTGCCATTGAAGTAATGTTGGATGTTTAGTTCAAATTAATCGAAAAGGATTATCATAACATTATACCGGCTCAATATAACTCGGAATTGGATAAAAATGGTGACATCATACAACATTCCTTTCCGTCAATGCCGACCCTCTAATAATTCTCTCGTGACTAAACCGCGATAGGTCGATTGTGCGATATTCTCCAAAGGTGATTAATTCCATTATAGCTCTTCCTATGGCTGGAGATTGTTGTAAACCGTGTCCTGAGAAACCATTGGCGAAGAAAAAGTTATCAATCTCCCCGTGGGGACCTATAACTCCATTTTGATCCAAAGTATTATAGTCATACCATCCCGCCCATGCATTGGTGACCTTGACCGCTTCAAAAGCGGGAATGCGGTGAGCTATTGCAGGCCAGATGATTTCGTCGAAAAGAGGGTAGTCTACCTCCATGTCATCCCAAGCGTCTGGGTCAAGATGAGCAGGAGGAGAGACACCGCATACAAAACCAGTACCTTCCGAGCGTATAAAAACACCAGAAGCATCAATCACTAATGGTAATTTAGGATTTAATTTTTCCCTACAGTCCAGCCCATAAATAATACGTTTTTTTGGGACGACCGGTAATTGGATTTTTGCCAATTCCGCGACAGCGCCCGCCCAAGCTCCAGCCGCATTGACTAAGAAACAGCACCCCACCTGCACCCCGCTATCTAATATGACTGAGCTTATTTTCTGCTTGTGCTTAACGATTTCCGTCACTTCGTCATGCAAAAACGTAGCCCCAAGAGCACGCGCTTTTGCTCGAAAAGCGCTGAGCAACAGACTAGGATCGAGCCATCCCTCCCCTTCATATCCAAAGGAACCAAGAGCAATGCCATCTACATTCAACCATGGAAACTTAATTTTTAAATTTTCCGGGTTCAATATTTCAATCTTTGCACCGCACTGACTTTGTAATTGTTGATTTTCAGCCAGAATTCTCTGACCTTCGGAACTAGCAAGAAAAAGATAGCCTAATTCACGCCAACCAAGATCTACAGGTTCGTTATCAACGCTTAAATACTGGGAAGCGCGTTTTACAAAATCAACGCCAAAAAGACCAATTTCGATATTTTCCCGAATTGAAAATTGCTGTCTCACACCTCCCAAGGAACGTGGCGTTGATGCTTTAGCATAACTAGGGTCTTGCTCAATAACAGCGACATCGCCTTGGAAGTGTGGGCTAGACTTAAGAAAATATGCTATAGCACTCCCTATAATACCGCCTCCAATAATGACAACATCATACATTTGCGTCATGGAACTCTCTTAGAATTTTAGTTTAACTTTAAAGGCTTGTATCGGTATCTTAGGCTCTCCACAGCCTACACTACTAACTTTTAATTTAACGCATAACAGAATTCAAAAAAGTAATCTTAATTTATTTAACAGTATTGTATACTATTGGAGAACTTCTTGGCTCATCAAACTTTGAAAGTGTTATGGAAAAAAGAATATGGGCGAGTTCACTTCAATAATGTCGGCACCTACCAACAGCAGCGCTGAGTTTTCAACTGCCATAAAAAAGCCTCGCGGTCACCCAGAAATAATCAACATACAGGAACTAAAAACCGAAATTGAGGCATCTTGGGGCAATACAGAGACACCCAACGAGTTTAAAGCAGCTCTACTTGAGATATTACGCAAGAGCCTGTTTAAAGGTTCCCAAGTCATAAAAGAACGTTTCTTATCCAGAAATAATGGTGCAGAGACAGTACTTGCACAAGCATTTTTGATGGATACTCTTATTCAAATAACCCATGAAACGATTATTGAAAAACTTTACAGAGCTCCAAATCCAACTCGGGGGGAGCAGTTATGTATTGTTGCGGTGGGTGGATACGGTCGTGGTGAATTAGCTCCCTCGTCTGATATTGATTTGCTTTTTTTACTTCCTTACAAACTGACACCCCACACAGAGCAGGTCGTAGAAACAATACTGTATCTGCTATGGGACATGCGCTTAAAGGTTGGGCATTCCACAAGATCTATCCAAGAGTGTATGCATCAGGCTAAAGCGGATATGACAATAAGGACCGCTATTTTAGAATCACGTTTTATAACTGGCGAAATATCCTTATTAACTGAGATGGTCAAACGCTTCCAGCGAGAGGTGGTGGTTGGCACAGCCTTAGATTTTGTAGAAGCTAAGTTAAAAGAATCCGAAAATCGTCATAAAAAACTTGGCGACTCTAGATATGTTATTGAACCAAATATAAAAGATGGGAAAGGCGGGCTGCGTGATTTACATAAATTATTTTGGATAGCCAAATATGTATATCAAACGAATACTGCAGAAGAGCTAGTCACAAAAGGTATTTTATCATCGCGAGAAGCCAATCACTTTGCCAAAGCCCAAAAACAACTTTGGACAATACGCTGCCACCTCCATTATTTGGCCGGCCGTGAAGAAGATAGATTGACAGTTGATCACCAGCGCGAAATAGCAACGAAACTAGGGTATACTGATAGATCCGGTAATATCGCCGTAGAAAGGTTTATGAAACATTATTATTTGACGGCGAAGAATATTGGCGATCTTACAAGAATATTCTGTGCCGCAATAGAGGAAGAACATCAAAGAAAGCCACGTCTACGGATCTCTGCTCCTTGGCAGAAAAATAAAGAGCTAGGAGATTTTAAACTTGAAGGCGGGCGCTTAAACTCAAAGTCGGATGCAATATTCGAGAAAGATCCAGTCAATTTAGTAAGAATGTTTTATGTCGCACAACAAAATGAACTGGAATTCCATCCCCATATCTTGCGCTTAGTAACACAGAATCTCAAAAAAATTGATCGTACTCTGCAAAACAACTCTGAAGCCAACCGACTATTCTTAGAAATATTAATATCTAAGAAAGGGCCTGAACGTATCTTACGACGCATGAGTGAGTCGCAAGTATTTGGCAGGTTTGTTCCAGATTTTGGAAGGGTCGTGGCACAAATGCAGTATGATATGTATCACGTCTATACAGTAGATGAACACACTATAATAATGCTCGGTATTTTGTTTAAAATTGAAAGTGGGGAATTGAAGGAGACTGCTCCTGTAGCTTCCGAAGTAATTCATAAAGTGATATCCAGAAAAGAATTATATGTCGCTGTATTATTACACGACATCGCAAAAGGTAGAGGCGGAGATCATTCTATACTTGGCGAAAAAGTTGCACGTCGTTTATGTCCGCGATTTGGATTATCCAAAGAGGAAACAGAAACAGTCGCATGGCTAGTACGCTGGCACCTGCTCCTGAGTTACGCTGCTTTTAAACGAGACATAAATGATCCCAAGACCATAGAAGACTTAAACGAAATTGTTCAGTCACCCGAACGTTTGAAATTATTGCTAGTTTTGACCGTAGCCGATATTCGTGCGGTCGGACCAAATGTTTGGAATGGGTGGAAGGGAGCTCTTTTAAGAGAATTATTTTTTAAAGCGGAAGAAGTTCTCCTAGGACAAAGCCCGAAAGAAGGACTTTTAGAACGAGCAAATCATGTCCATAACAAGCTCCGAGACGCGTTGTCAAAATGGAAACAAGAAGATTATGAGGAACATTTAAAGCGCGGCTATCCTTCCTATTGGTTAATGTATGACATTCCAACTCTTACTAGACATGCGGAACTTGTTCTTGATGCTGAATCGAAAAATGTCCCATTAACAATCCAAAGTCAGCGTGATTATCAAAAAGAGGTAACAGAGATAACGGTATACACCGCTGACCACCCGGGGTTATTTTCACGCATTGCCGGAGCTATGGCTTCGATTGGCGCTAATATTGTCGATGCTCGAATTACAACTATGAGAAACGGAATGGCGTTAGATAGCTTTTGGGTGCATGAGCCAAAGCTAAATTACTCTGAAAAAATGAGTTCCACTGACTATATAAATTCTGCAATAGAACTATCTTTAAACGGGGAATTAAAAATTAATGACGCAATAAGAAAACGACCCGGAAACTTTCCCAAAAGGGCTAGAAGCATGACAACTGCCCCAAGAGTATTAATAGATAATAAAGCTAGCACCACCCATACAGTTTTGGAGGTAAACGGCACAGATAGACCAGGTTTATTACATCAATTAACACGAAAGATAGCACAGCAAAATCTCCAAATAAATTCAGCAAAAATATCGACCTATGGCACAAGTATTGTCGATGTGTTCTATGTTAAAGATCTTTTTGGTTTAAAAATTCAAAGTGACCGTCGGATAAATCTAATTAAAAAATATATCCTGGACGAACTCAAATCCCATTCTGACGTTGTCATGACGGAGATTAAATCGGATCAAACTAAGTAAATCATACTATTCACCAAACGCTGTAAATGATTTAAACATCTATTATGTCTCTTCTAAAAGCTGTCGCCACGGTGGGTGGTTATACAATGATAAGCCGAATGACTGGTTTCATTCGTGATATTCTTATCGCTGCAACCTTAGGGGCAGGTCCAATCGCAGACGCTTTCATTGTAGCATTTAAATTACCAAATTTTTTCCGCCGCCTGACCGCCGAAGGATCATTTACAATTGTCTTTATCCCTATGCTTTCAGGTGTTCTTGAGCGAGATGGCAAACAAAAAGCTATAGAGTTTGCTCAAGAAATCATGTCGTTTATGGCAGTTATACTGCTAACAGTTACTATATTAGCCATTTTTTTTATGCCTCAAATAGTGGGATTAATCGCGCCTGGTTTTGCCCATGCACCAAATAAGTTTAATCTCGCTGTAGATTTTGCTGAACTTACTTTTGTTTACTTACCTCTTATTTCTCTGGTCGCGCTGCTTGGAGGAATTCTAAACAGCCTTGGAAAGTTTGCGGCTATGGCCTCGGCTCCGATTTTGCTTAATTTGTTTCTTATTTCTTCTCTGGGTGTTTTTGCTAATATTTTGGAGACGCCAGGTCATGGGTTAGCAGTGGGGGTTGCCATTGGTGGGTTAGCTCAACTTATATGGTTAATAGAGGCATGCAGGCGGGCTGAGGCTTTGCCTCGTTTAGTATGGCCTAGATGGACACCAAGAGTTAGCCGATTACTAAAATTTATGCTTCCTGCCGTTTTAGGCGCAGGTGTTGTGCAAATCAACCTTTTGATAGATGTTATATTGGCATCTACATTACCAACCGGGTCAGTTTCTTATCTATACTACGCCGATCGCTTAAATCAACTTCCTCTGGCAGTGATTGGTATCGCTATAGGCACTGCATTGCTTCCAAGCATGTCTAGAAATATACAAGCTGGGCGATTCCAGGAGGCTACAGAGAACCAGGAGAAATCACTAGAGATTGGCTTAATATTAACAATTCCCGCAGCTTTTGGACTAATGGTTTTATCTGATCCCATCGTAACCGCTTTGTTTCAACGTGGCGCTTTTGATGCAACATCTACGGCCTCAACAGCGTTAGCATTGGTATGCTATTCGGCAGGATTACCGGCGTTTGTAATTATTAAAATTTTTCAACCTAACTTTTTTGCGAGACATGACACCACAACACCTGTACAAATTGCTGCTGGTTCAGTAGTTATAAATCTGATATTAAATTTGATTTTAATGCAATATTTTGCCCATGCAGGCCTAGCTATGGCAACATCAATTTCTGCTTGGTTGAGTGCTGCAATTTTTGCAATAGTTTTGAAAACTAGAAATTTATATTCCCCTAGAAGACAATTATTACGAAAGATAATTCGAATAACTCTAGCTGCCACTGTTATGGGATTAGGGCTAGTTGCATTGAAGGAGTTTTCAGGAGATTTCGCTGAGAGTTCAAGCCTCTCAGGTATTTGCGTTCTTTTGCTATTGATATTCTGCGGGGGATTTATTTATTTCATTTCACTATTTTTATTTAATGGCATAAGTAAAGAAGAAATAGTTGAAAACTTGAAACGCTGGTCTGTTCGCGATTAAAAGCATTGTTATGCAATTCTTTTGCTATGGACGTTAAAGCAGTAGCTAATTTGATAATCCTTGATGCACTACTAAGGAGCACCATCTAATGGATCGTATATTTTCAGGCATCCAGCCCTCAGGAAATTTGCAGTTAGGCAATTACCTTGGAGCAATTCGAAATTGGGCACGAATGCAAAATGAATACGAATGCATTTTTTGTGTTGTTGACCTTCACGCCATAACGCTGCCACAAGACCCAAAAATAATGCGAGAAGCTACTAGAGAGGTCGCGGCGGGCGTTATAGCTGGAGGGGTTGATCCTAATAACTGTATTATTTTTAACCAAAGCCAGGTTCCAGAGCATTCAGAGTTGGCATGGCTTTTCAATTGCGTAGCTCGCCTCGGGTGGCTTAATAGAATGACCCAATTTAAAGAAAAAGCGGGAAAAGACAGAGACGGCGCATTCGTTGGTCTCTATACTTACCCTGTGCTTCAGGCAGCTGACATCTTGGCTTACAAAGCGACGGATGTACCTGTTGGCGAAGATCAAAAGCAACACATCGAATTATCGCGCGATATAGCTCAAGCATTCAACTCAATGTTTGAGGTTGATTTTTTCCCACTCCCAGAACCTCGAATTCAAAAAGAAGCTGCTCGTATTATGAGTTTGCGAGATGGGTTAAAGAAAATGAGTAAATCAGATCCTTCTGACAACTCACGAATTAATATGATCGATGGACCAGATTTAATCGCACAGAAAATTCGCCGAGCCAAAACAGATCCTGAACCTTTACCGGAAAGGTTAGAAGACCTGGCCACTCGCCCCGAGGCGTTAAACTTAATTACAATATTTTCAGCACTATCTGATAGAACCATGCAATCCGTCGTAACGGATTTTGCAGGCAAGGGTTTTGGGGATTTCAAAAGCGCGCTCTCCGACCTTGCTGTTTCTACATTGGGGCCTATCGGAGATGAAATGCAAAGGTTAATGGGGGCTCCAGATGAAGTAGATAAAATTCTTCATGATGGAGCTTTAAAAGCAAGAGCAATTGCTGCTCCAATTGTTGCTGAAGCAAAAAAAATAGTTGGTTTTTTAAATCCATAAACCAAACTTTTTAATTTTAATAGTTTCGATCCGCTAATTCTGATTGTATATGTTCTGTGTTCGAAAATTTAATCCCTATTTCAAAGTTTAAATGATATATGAAATTTTGATAAATAAGATGTAAGTAATTTTTTGACCCCAGTACTTGATCATAAACCTAAGTATTGTATCTGTTGGGGTGGGTATCTTCTAACAAAAGAAACGAGGACATAATGTTTATACAAACCGAGGAAACGCCAAATCCGTCTACTCTAAAATTTCTTCCGGGCAGAGAAGTATTGCCAAACGGAAGTATGGATTTCAGATCTGAACAAGACGCGACGAAATCCCCTCTAGCTGCGGCTTTATTTAACGTCGATGGAGTGGTTGGTGTGTTTCTTTCGGATGACTTTATCACGATCACGAAGCGTGATGATAAAGATTGGCATCTAATGAAACCCGGTTTACTTGGCGTCATCATGGAACATTTTACCGCGAACCGTCCCGTCGTTATTTCAGATGGCGAAAATAATTCGTCGGGTAGTTCGGTTCAGGACGAAGACGAGGAAGTTGTATCGCAAATAAAAGAACTATTATACACAAGAGTGCGACCAGCAGTTGCTCAAGATGGGGGCGATATTGTATTCGAGGATTTTACGGATGGTACAGTAACAGTTCAGATGAGAGGGGCGTGTGCCGGGTGTCCTAGCTCTACAGCCACTCTTAAAATGGGCATAGAAAATATGTTGAGGCACTACATACCAGAAGTGAAAGAGGTTGTAGCGGCAGAAATGTAAAAACGATTGTTTTGGCGGTATCGTTTGCAAGGAAAACAATCAAATATTGCGGTTTTTATTTTTGTAATCCTACTTTTTACCTCGTCATTAGGATTCGTAGATGTCGGTGGACTGCTTCGGACGCCTGTCCAAAAAAACAACTCTTTCGTGACCCATAGGAACATTCCAATCTTTTTTGAGCATTATGGAAAAATAAAAAAAATCCAACATTCAAGTGTATCTGAAACAGCGGATATAAAAGGGTATTTTGAATCCCAGTCTTCAAAATTAAATCCGTTACCAGAATACTCTTCCCTCATTGCACCTATTTTTATTTGGCGTCTGCCAGAGGATCTGAAAGACATAGAAAAAGTAAATCATAGAAAAAAAATTTTCATAACGCTTCTTCTACCACTACTGATTAGACACAATATTGCAATTACCCAAAAGCGTTCATCCCTAAAAATACTGATTGAAAAACCAATTTTGAGCCTTTCTATTGATGAACAAAATTGGCTAGTAAAAACCGCTCTACGCTATAAAATCTTTGATAAAAATATACCAAAACCGATTATAACAAAGGAAATATTAAAGGAGTTATTGAATAGGGTCGATATTATTCCTGTTTCACTGGCTTTAGCGCAATCCTCCTTGGAAACTGGTTGGGGAACTTCTCGGTTTTCCATTGATGGAAATGCATTATTTGGTCAATGGACATGGAAAACTAATAAAGGCATTCGCCCCAAACAAAGAGCCCCAGGAGCAAAACATTCCGTTCTCCACTTTAGTCAATTGGCTGATTCAATAGAGGATTACACTCATAATTTAAATTCTAGTTCACATTATAGAAGTTTTAGGTCTAAACGCAGCGCACTGAGAAAAGCGGGCCATCCAATTGATACATGGGCTCAAAACTTGGTGGAGGAACTCAAAAAGTATTCATCCAATTCCAAACATTATATTTCTACAATAAAGGCTATTATCCAAGAAAATCAATTAACAGACTTTGATAATTACTCATTATCCCCCTGACTTGATTATTTTCAGAAGTGGCTTAAACAGTTTTATTAGTTGGAAACCAAAAACTGGATGCCAAACCAACGCCAACGCTTATTAGGGCCAGGAAGAGTGCAATTAACCCGAGACCTGCCCTTAGGAAGCATGGAATTGAATCTCGCCTCTATTCTACGCCCCAATCGTTCTAGACGTAACTCGCCTTCATTCGACGAGAAACAAGCAAGCTGCTTTATAGAGCCAACCGAACTATCGACGGTAAAACCAAATGCAGGAGGATTTTCAACCAATAAAGGGTCCGATGGTAAAACATCGTCCACGGGCAATGGTAGCGCATTTGTAACAAGGCGGAATCTATCTATTCCACCATATCGTTCATTCAAGGCGAATCTTGGAAAGGCAAATTTATCAGAGGAATTATTTAAAGCACCAGAACTCTGTGTAAAGGCAGCTTTGAAACCGCGGTCTTTGATTAACTGTCGAACCGATGAGTTATATTCTCCATAAGGATATGCAAACAGATCAGGCCGCGAGCCTATTTCACTGCTAATACGGACAGTAGCTTTATCTACCTCTTGCTTTACATCCTCTATAGAGATTAGAGGTAAGTGCTTATGGGATTTAGTTTGACTACCTATTGTCACTCCTGCTGATTTTAATTCCCGTATCTGATCCCAACTCATATAACCTGTCGCCTGACGGTCTACTACATCAGTTGAAATGAAAAGTGTAAAAGGTATTTTGGCTTCACGAAGTAATGGCCAGGCCTTCTCATAAACAGACCTATACGCATCGTCAATGCTAATACCAACAGTAAAGTCGGGAAGTTTTTTTCTATCATTAATTTTTTGAACTATCTCGTTGATTGGCAATATGTTGTAGCGTTTTCTCTTCAATTCCGCTATGTGAGACTTAAATTGTTCCATTCTAATACTGGTAGATGGAAATTGTCCCTCACCAAAACGATGGTAAGCTAAAATCACAGCCGAACTGGCACTTTTAAATTCGTTCGCCCTAACAGTATAATCTGACTTGAAAAGTGCACAAAAGATAAACAGCACCGTAACTTGAAAAACAGGAATTTTGTTTCTCATTTCGTACCAATCTCTATCATTAAATCGATATTTTAAAGTTTATACTTTTGAAGTAATAAAATAAAAGAAAATATGATTGATGAAATATGTTCAATATGAAAATTATAACAATATTCAGAGGATTTGATAGTTTTAATGCTAACACTAGCCATTGATAGTTCCAGTTCCTCCTGTTCCGTGGCAGTAATGTCAAATGGAATTATCTCTAATAAAGTGCAGGCTCACATGGAACGGGGTCATGGAACCGCTATCATGCCAATGATCCAAAAAGCCATATGTCAATCTAATTTTTCACTATCTGATTTTACGGGTATAGCAGTTACCATTGGTCCTGGTTCTTTTACCGGATTGAGAATTGCTATGGCGGCGGCAAAAGGTCTTGCAATAACGCATACTATACCATTAATCGGCATTTCATGTTTTGAAGCAGTTGCTCAAAGAGTTAATCAACCGGACAGATTATCGCCCTATGACCTTTTGTTGATTGCTCTAAACAGTAAACGAGAAGACCTTTATATAGAATGCAGAGACTCATTAAATAAAAAAGTAATTCCCGGCGGGGCTGTTAATTCCAATGTTTTCTTTGTCAAACTAAAGAAATTGATTGATAGGCACACGAGTATTCGGGTAATTGGAGATGGCGGCGCACAGCTGTTAGAAAACGCCCCTGTTGATATTTATGATAACTTTTTACCAGTTAATGAGAAGGACAAAGAACCTTTAGACGCCACTGATGTAGCGCATTGTGCATATAACGAAGCATCGAATTCTAAAACGAATAGCCAGAAGAACACTCCCAATTTAACGATAGATTACTTGCATTCTCCAGATTTCACTTTGAGCAAAAATTGATTACGAGAATATCAGGGAAGCGCAGGAAACGATCTCAAGTTTTCTATTGTTCCATCTTTAGAAATAAACAAAATAATGACGCTTACCAAAATCGTACACGTAGTGGTTTTAGCCCTAAAATTAGGGCACTACCAAGATTACTCGAGACGCATCTCATCCGGCAGGCATTTAAATTACAAATATATCGGCACGGTATGCGGTGGAGTGATAAAGATTTAAGGCATCACATGAATTCTGAATATTCATGGACATGCTTTGTTACATTACCCGCGAATAACTTTATTCACCAATTGCAGGGTTTTTTATTGTTACGAGTGATTCAAGATGAAGCAGAGATACTTTCCATTGGCGTAAAACAAAGAGTTCGCCGAAATGGAATAGGGAAATATTTGATGGAACAAGCAAAACGTTTTTCTACCCTTCATCAACTCAGGTCTATACTTCTCGAAGTGGCTGAAACAAACCGGAACGCTGTCGGGTTCTACAAAAAACAAGGTTTTCTAAAAATTGGAATCAGAAATAATTATTACATATTTTCGGCTAAAAATAAAAAAAACGCTTTGATTATGCATCTGCCTATAAAAAAGGATAAAAAATCGAAAGATTGAGTGCCCCCATTGCAATTATGCAGAAATAAATATTTAATTTTTTCCTCATACTATAGGTGCCCGGAATCATCTACCACAGAAGCTAGGTATATTATGTTAAGCCTGGAGACCCAAATGGCTATAATGGAACCTTATGATAGCTCGGTATTCGGCTCGCAAAGTGCCACCTCCCAAATAGGGCGAGTTATCCACCCTATTATATTAGGTAACTTGGAATTAAAGTTAGCTAAAAATTCATATGATATCGAAGCTGCCCAGAAACTTCGATACCGCGTTTTTTATGAAGAGATGGGAGCTGATCCATCACCTCAAGTCAAGCGCCTTCTATTGGATCATGATGAATTTGATGATAGCGCCGACCATCTTTTGGTGACTGATCGGCGATTACGAAATAATTTGAGCGGAGGCGATAGGCATCCAGTTATTGGCACATATCGTTTGTTACAACGCGCTCACTTGGATCCAAATCAAAATTTTTATACAGCCAATGAATTTGATATATCAAAGATTTTATCATTCCCAGGAAAAATCTTGGAGCTTGGACGTTCGTGCGTGGATATTAACTACCGAAATAGAGCGACCTTGCAATTATTGTGGCAAGGCATCGCTGCTTACGTTTTTAGTCACAAAATTGATCTAATGTTCGGCTGTGCTAGCTTTCCTGGAACCCAACCGGAGATACACCAACCCGCATTAACCTATCTTCGGAATCGGCATCAAGCTCCTCGAATTATACGTCCTAGCGCTTTGCCTAATAAATATGTTGATATGGGCAGTAAGCACGAAGCTATTGGTGATGAGGTTATAAAGATAAATAATCTTCCTCCCCTCATCAAAGGTTATCTTAGAGTTGGGGGACAGGTTGGTGATGGGGCTGTCATAGATAGTCAATTTAATACTACGGACGTCTGTGTAATAGTGAAAACTGAATCTCTGCCAACCAGATACCGCAGACACTATCAACGGTCTTTCTCCAAATCTATACAACTTCAATGATTGATACTTTGAATAACAACCAAACAAAATCATCTAATACTGTAAACGCTAAGTTACGACTTTTTGAACATGGCATTGAGCACCAAATATCTGGTAGCAAATGGTTATCTGCTATCAGATTATTTCTATACGGAATCACAACGATGCTGATATTGCCATTTCAACTCCTGGCCTTATCAACTTGCTTACCATTGAGAATTTCTATCCCCGTTATTCATCATAAATTAATAACAAAAATTATTGGTTTAAAAATTGATAGAGTTGGAAATATTTCTGGAGATAAAAAGGTATTATTCGTCAGTAATCATCTATCTTATCTTGATATAATTATTCTTGGGTCACTTATTCCGGGAAGGTTTATAGCAAAATCTGAAGTCGCTAACTGGCCAATCTTTGGGTTTTTATCCAAAATTACTCGCACTATCTTCATTCGACGAGACCGCAAAGCATCCCACGAGCAAGTAAAATTAGTTAAAGAACAGCTAGACCGGTGCGAAAAATTAATTTTATTCCCGGAAGGGACTAGTTCTGATGGAAGATGGGTTTTACCATTTAAAAGCCCTTTATTTGATGCAGCTATGCTTACAAATTCAATAGTCCAACCCATTACCATTCGTTATACTCATTTGAACGGGATACCCGTTGGTTATTCTAGTAGGTCGCTTTTCGGATGGTATGGCGATATGGACTTGCGCCCCCATCTATGGAATGCTTTATCGCTAGGAATATTCACTATCCAGGTTGTATTTCATCAGCCAATTAGAGCCGATCAGTTTTCAAACAGAAAGAAACTTGCAGTATATTGTCAAAAAACAGTTGCAAAAGGGCTATAACTAATTGTAGGCAGGTTGACTTGATTTAGTGCGGTGATAATCTGCGTTTGTTTCAATAGTTTTTTAAGAAAGTTAAACTGTTTTGAACTTCTTTTATCCCTCGTGTACAATATAATGGCCGGTTCTGTTGTTATAGAAAATCCAAAAGAGAATAAGACGTTATTTATCAAAACTTATGGCTGTCAGATGAATGTATATGACTCTGATAAGATGGCAAAACTGCTGGAGCCATTGGGTTTTATTTTGTGCAACAGTGCTTCAAATGCTGACTTAATAATACTAAACACCTGCCATATCCGTGAAAAAGCTACAGAGAAAGTTTTTTCAGAGCTGGGTCGATTGCGTAAATTGAAGATGGAAGGGTTTAAAAGCGGTAGGAAAGTTCTTCTTGCAGTTGCCGGATGTGTCGCACAAGCTGAGGGGAGTGAAATTATAAGACGAGCGCCTTATGTAGATTTGGTCTTTGGTCCACAGACGTATCATAGATTGCCAAACATGGTTATGGAGGCAACGAACTCCCAACAAGAGAGTGAGATAAATGGAGCTGGCATTATCGATACCGATTTTCCTGTTGAAACCAAGTTTGATCACCTACCAACGGATACTAAATCGCCAACGAGTGCCTTTTTAAGTATACAGGAAGGATGTGATAAGTTTTGTTCTTTTTGTGTTGTCCCTTATACCCGTGGAACAGAGGCGTCTAGGCCTGTCGAGCAAATACTCCACGAGGGTATAAACTTAATCAGAGCTGGGGCGAAAGAGCTTGTATTATTAGGGCAAAATGTGAATGCATATCATGGGCTCTCTAAATCTGGAAAAGAGTGGTCGTTGTCCCGGTTAATTAGAGAACTAGGGGAGATTGATGGATTAGCTCGAATTCGCTACACAACCTCCCACCCGAAAGATATGGATCATGAGCTTATAAAAGCCCACGCGGAGGTTCCTCAGTTAATGCCATATTTGCATTTACCAATCCAAACTGGGTCTGATCGAATGCTAAAAGCTATGAATAGAAAGCATAGTGTAGCTTTCTATGTAGAAATTATCGAAAAACTTAGAGCAGCCCGGCCCGATATAGCTTTGTCATCAGACTTTATTGTTGGACATCCCGGAGAAACTGATAATGACTTCGCAGATACAATTCGCCTTATAATGGAGATCGGTTACTCACAAGCCTATTCATTTAAGTACAGCCCGCGTCCGGGAACACCTGCCTCTAACCTTGAACAACTATCTGATGCGACTAAGTCCGACAGACTACAAACCCTTCAACAACTACTTAATGAGCAGCAATTCTCGTTTAATATGCAATGTATTAATACATCGCAGAAAGTCCTAGTGGAGAGGCGACGCGACCGTGATGGCAGGTTAACTGGGAGAACCCCATTCATGCAAAACATCAGCTTTGATGGACCAATTCGATTGTTAGGTGAGCTGATCGATATCAATGTTGAACAAGCAACCGAAAAAAGTCTATTCGGCAGAGTTGCGATCCAAGAACAATATAGGGATCATATGATTATGAATAAAAATTATTCTGAAGGAAGGAAACACGCTTGAACGTCAAGTCAGTTGGCAACTATCGGTTAAATCTCGATTTTGACAATTATAAGCTTTTGCCATTATTATTTGGACAACATGACTGTAATCTGGCTCGAATAGAACAAAAACTTCATGTTTCCTTAGCCTGTTTTGGAAGCATAATAGAAGTGAGTGGAAACCAGGTGGACACGGAAAAGGCAAAGTTAATTTTAGAAACTCTTTATCAAAAGCTTGAGTCATCCGAAAACGATCAAATGTTAGAAACAAGTATCGTAGATGCAGCCATCAAATGGGTTGAAAAGACGGCGAATAAAACCGGTGATATAAAGTTAGCTGATTTTAATGATCCTTCATCAATATTGACCACTTGGAAGCGAAAAGTAGCTCCACGCTCTCCAAATCAGCATTATTATATAAAATCACTGATGCAAACTGAACTGGCTGTAGGTGTAGGTCCAGCCGGAACCGGGAAAACTTATCTAGCCGTTGCAGTAGCAGTCGCCATGTTAAAAAATCGCCAAGTTGAACGATTAATTCTATCACGACCCGCTGTAGAAGCTGGGGAACGGCTTGGTTTTCTACCTGGGGATCTAAAAGACAAAGTGGATCCATATCTGCGGCCACTCTATGATGCGTTGCATGATATGATGCCAGGGGATCAAGTAGAACGACTTATAGAAAACGGTGAGATTGAAATCGCACCTTTGGCTTTTATGAGAGGAAGGACACTCGCCAACTCTTACGTCATTTTAGATGAGGCTCAAAATACCACGCCAGCGCAAATGAAAATGTTTTTGACAAGGATGGGAGAAAACTCCCACGTTTGCATCACAGGCGATTTATCTCAAATAGACCTGCCAATCGGCACTAAATCCGGACTTAACGATGCTCTCGAAATTCTTAGAACGATACCAGACGTACGTATTACAGAATTCTTTTCATCTGATGTGGTTCGCCACCCAATGGTAACAAAAATTGTTGATGCATATGACCAGCGAGAGGGCAAACAGCTTTACACGGTATCAGCACAATGACTCCTCTCAGTAGGTTGACTTGTCCCAAAAACCTTCAATAGGGGTGGCTAGATGATCAATACCACTGTTGAGATTACTGTAGATTGCAAAGAATGGTACCTCGTAGACAGCAATATAGAAGGAGTTTGTCAAAAAACTATCACCACGGTATTTGAAAACCAAGTAGTTCCATTCAGTCCGTCCAAAAGGGAGATTGGTCTATTGTTAACAACAAATGACCGGATGCTTGATTTGAATAAGTTGTACAGAAAAAAAGATGCTCCAACTAATGTTTTATCTTTTCCAAGCGGGTCACAACACTTTGATGAAATACCATTTTTTCTTGGTGATATTGCTATAGGGTACTCAATCACCTTAGAAGAAAGTATTAAGGCTAATCTGCCTTTCCTTGACCACATGCAACATTTATTAGTGCACGGCTGCTTACATTTACTTGGATTTGATCACGAAAAAACTAACGAAGCGGAAAAGATGGAGAGAATTGAAATTAAAATTCTCCAAAAGCTCAATATAGACGACCCTTATGATTTATCAGCCCGTGAAAATATCAATTTATGAAAACAGTACAGAGATTTAGTCGCTTTACGATACTTTAAATCCGCTAACTATTTACTGGATCTAAAACATTGAGGTTTTTTGAAAAAATAAATAATTTTTGGCCGGGGAGAAAATTTTTCAAACCACAAAATGCTGATATTGTTCGTGGAACTCTGGAAGAGCTAATTGATGATGATGAGATTCATGTCGACAGCGATAGTCATGAAAGAACACTTCTTCGGAATGTTTTGGATTTGCGTGATATCACTGCCTGGGATGTAATGGTGCCACGAGCAGATATCACTGCAATAGACGTGAAAACACCTATCCCAGACCTTGTCTCTGAAATGGTGAAAATGGCGCACTCCCGATTACCTGTGTATCGGAACACCTTAGATGAAGTCATAGGTATGGTTCACATAAAAGATGTTTTGGCTCAACTAAATTCAACAAAGGAAATGGGGCTATCTGACCTTATCCGAAAAGTTTTATTTGTTTCCCCGTCGATTAGAGCTCTCGACCTTTTGCAAGAAATGAGAATGACTAGATTACATTTAGCATTGGTTGTTGATGAATTTGGCGGGATAGACGGTTTAATTACAATAGAAGATTTAGTGGAGGAAATTGTTGGAGAAATAATCGATGAGCATGATGTTGAAGAGGGACCAAAAATAATTAATCAATCAGATGGTACGGCTATTGCCAACGCCAGAGCTACAGTGGAAGAATTGGAAGAGCTGTTTGGGCCCGTACTAAATGCAGAAGAAAAAGAGGAAGCAGAAACACTAGCTGGTCTCATTTTTAGCATAACTGGTCGAATAGCAAAACGAGGTGAGATTATCCGCCATAGAACTGGTTTGGAATTTGATATTATAGAAGCTGATCCTAGACGCTTAAAAACGGTTCGAGTGCGGCGCCCCTCCGAGAGTCTACCCTCTGAATAAATCGGTTAGTAATGATGCATAGTAAATACCGTATAGGCATCAGCTACTTTCTAATGGGCTGGCGTCAAAACTTAACTATTTTATTAATGGGGATGATTGCCGCTACTGCCCTACCTCCGTGGTTCTTTACACCTGGAATTTTTTCGTTCGCTATTTTAGGATTCCTTTTAAGTAGAAGCACAGGATTAATTGAAGCAGGCCGCGTTTCATGGCTCTTTAGTTTTGGTTTTCACTTGGTAGGTATCCATTGGATATCAAACGCTTTTTTAGTCGATAGGGATCAGTTCGGGGTCTTTGTTCCCTTTGTTATTGTTGGGCTACCAGCAGTATTAGCTCTCTTTCCTGCAGTGATTTTAAGTGTTTTCCCTTTAATACGCAGATCACCCTCGTTGGATATAGTCACCATAGCGATTTTGTGGTCAATTTCCGATTTTTTAAGAGGCAAGCTATTCACAGGTTTTCCCTGGAATTTGATGTCGTACACGATATCATTTTCTGAAAACTTAAGTCAAATAGCTTCAGTTGTTGGAGCATATGGTCTGAATTTTCTTGTTATTTTTGTTGCCTTAGCTCCATCAATACTTTTGAGCAAACGATTTTACAGAACAAAATCTTCATTCTTCATTCTTTTTTCTTGTTGTTTTATTCCTTTAGCAATGGGATTTGGTGGCATGCTGAGGTTGCAAAACAGTAATGAGGAAGTTGATCGAAACACAATCATAAGAATTGTTCAAGCGAATATCCCGCAGAATGAAAAGTGGGACCCTGAGCTAAAGTTTAAAAACATTTCGAAATATCTGAGATTAAGTAGTTTGCCAATTAGTTCTAAGCTGCCAGAAAGCTCTGTTATTAAGATGATCATATGGCCCGAAACGGCTATACCTGCTTTTATAGAAAACGATCAAAGTTTACGAAGATTAATAATGACTGCGATTGACGAGCCATCCATACTTATCACCGGTGCCCCTGCCATTGCTGTTCAAAAACCAACTAAGTTACACAATAGCTTTTTCGTTATATCTCAGACAGGCAATATCGACGCCCGCTATGATAAAATTAAGCTAGTCCCTTTTGGTGAGTACGTGCCATTCAAAAAGTGGCTTCCTATCTCTCGATTGGTTGAGAGCTTAGCCGATTTCCAAGTTGGGACTGGCCCTAAATTGATTGATGTTCCCTCGATCGGCAAAATAGCTCCCTTGATTTGTTATGAGATTATCTTTCCTGGAGAGATATTCAATGGGAAGAAAGGAAATAGAGTCAAACTCATTATTAATCTAACCAACGACGCCTGGTTTGGAACTGGTGCCGGGCCCAAGCAACATTTAGAAATTGCTAAAATGCGGGCAATTGAGGAAGGTATCCCCTTAATTAGATCTGCTAACACCGGTATATCCGGGTTTTATGATGCATACGGCAGAACAATCGGAGAAATAAACCTTAATCAGACTGGCGTCCTGGATAAACACTTAGCCGCACCAACATTATCACCCACAATTTATAGCTTGTTTGGGGATTGGATTTATTTACTTTTAATCTCTTCTTTTATTATAATTATCTATTTTAAGAGAAATAGTGAGATTTAAATTTACAAAAAAACTTAATTCCTATTGACCTTTTAGGTACTGAACTAATACGAGTAATAGAAAACTATATCACTGAATGGGGAGCACTTATGGCTCAAGAAAATTTCATTTTTACGAGTGAGTCGGTCTCTGAAGGGCACCCTGATAAGGTTTGTGATAGAATTTCAGATACCGTAGTCGATTTATATCTTAAGGCAGACAAAAATAGTAGAATAGCGTGTGAAACGCTATCAACAACAAATAAAATAATCTTGGCCGGAGAAATACGAGGGCCCTCCGATGTCACCCATGATATAATAACTAAAGCGGTAAGGGAGGCTGTTCGAGAAATTGGTTATGAGCAAGATGGTTTCCATTGGAAAAATGCAGAAATCACTATTCTTTTACATGAACAGTCTAGTGATATCGCACTTGGTGTAGACTCTGCTGGTAACAAAGATGAGGGAGCAGGCGATCAAGGCATAATGTTTGGTTACGCTTGTCGGGAAACGGAAACACTAATGCCTGCACCGATACAATATTCACACTCTATTCTTCGTGAAATGGCCGACGCACGTAGGTCGGGGAAAATTGTTGGTCTAGGCCCGGATTCCAAAAGTCAAGTGAGCCTTCGATACGAAAATGGGAAACCAGTGGGGGCAACTTCGGTGGTAATCTCGACACAACACGATGAAAGCCTAGATCAAATGGAGGTCAGGGAGCTGGTGCGCCCATTCGTCGAACGTGTATTGCCAGATGGTTGGATGTGCCCTGAAGACGAATTTTACGTCAACCCAACAGGTCGATTTGTTATTGGCGGCCCTGACGGTGACGCCGGCCTGACAGGAAGAAAAATTATAGTTGATACCTATGGTGGTGCAGCGCCCCATGGCGGAGGAGCCTTCTCCGGAAAAGATCCTACAAAAGTTGATAGATCAGCCGCATATGCAGCGCGATGGGTGGCAAAGAATGTAGTTGCGGCAAACCTAGCTGACAGGTGCACCATACAACTCTCATATGCTATCGGCGTAGCTAAGCCACTCTCCATTTACGTAAATACTTATGGAACAGGGAAGGTTTCAGAAGAAAAACTAGGTGAATATTTACACGATATAGTTGATTTATCACCAAGAGGCATAAGAGAACGATTAGGGCTAAGTCGACCAATATATGCACGAACCGCGGCTTATGGCCATTTTGGCAGGCAACCCGACCCCGATGGTGGATTTTCCTGGGAGAAACTAGATTTGGTTGATGAGTTAGAAAATTTCAAACATAAATATTAATCAATTGAATAAAATATGGCTGGAAGAATTGTCTTTAGAAAAATACCCTGTCATTTTCAGAGGACGCCGACGTGGCAGAAAACTACGCCCTAGTATGGCTAGTCTACTTGAGAACGACTTACAAGACTTAAAAATTGACTCATCCGATAAGACTTATATCAAAAATCCGTTTGATCTATTTCCGCAAACGACAGCATCTATTTGGATGGAAATCGGTTTCGGAGGTGGTGAGCATATATCTTGGCAAGCAGAAAACAATCCGACCGTGGGTTTTATAGGATGTGAGCCTTTTCTAAATGGAATAGCCAGCCTGCTTCGCGATGTCCAAAATAAACAACTCGCCAATATTAGAATATTGGCCGACGATGCACGGCCTTTTTTGACGCGTCTCCCGGATAACAGCATCGACCGTTTATTTATTTTATTTCCAGATCCCTGGAGGAAAAAAAGGCATGAAAATAGGCGAATCATTCAAAAAAACATTTTGGACCAGTTTTATAGGTTATTAAAAACTGGCGGGGAATTTCGTGTGGCTACCGATGACCCTGTATATTTAAGATGGATCCTTTTGCATTTAAAAGATCATCCCGGCTTTGAGTGGCTAGCACGGCGACCTAACGATTGGCGATTACGGCCAGCTGATTGGCCGCAAACCCGATACGAAAAAAAAGCGCTCACACAGGGACGTACGCCAATTTTTCTGCGATACCAAAAGATGTAGTTTATTGGGTTCGGTATATTATTGCTTTGAGTCGAATTATCTTGTAATAATTACCTCAAGCAGTGTATGAGTAGAGCGTAAAACTGAATTGTGTGATGGGCCAAAGGCCCATTTTTTATTGTCAGCGTGAGGTTTTAGGCTTCCTGTAATGAATAACGTCTTGAGTGAACAAATAGCAGAAATATTAAATCCAAGCTTGGGCGCAGAGGGTTACGAGTTAGTTGAAATTAATCTATCGCAAATGGGAAATGGAATTGTGCAGTTAGTTGTTGAGCGATTAGATACAAAGAGTATCACAATTGATGATTGTGTACAAATAACCAAGTTAGCGGCGGTTAGGCTCGACATCGAAGACATTATAAAACATGCTTACAACTTAGAAGTAACATCTCCGGGTATAGATAGAAAACTAAATAAATTAAGTCATTTCATGCATTACGAAGGTTTTGATGCAAATATAGAGTTAAGAAGCCCTGTAGGTGGGCGGACAAAAATTAAATGCCAATTAGGCGGCGTAAGCGGCAATGAAGCCATCAAGTTTAGAATGATAGAAAACGG
The DNA here is from genome assembly GCA_003284265.1 of SAR116 cluster bacterium AG-313-A07. Taxonomy (GTDB): domain Bacteria; phylum Pseudomonadota; class Alphaproteobacteria; order Thalassobaculales; family Thalassobaculaceae; genus UBA7326. Next base: position 85,082 of record QBVV01000001.1, on the reverse strand, counting down.
TGAACCTAAAAAAGAAGAAGTAATTGTTGATTTTTCGAATATTAGAAGAGCGAAACTGATACTCACAGACAAATTAATTAATGCAAGTCAAAACAATCAAATTTAAACTACTGAGGCGAGCAAGAACGTGTCCATTGAAATAGCATCTTTTCCAAAATTAGAATTAATACAGGTGGCTGACGTTGTAGCCCGCGAAAAAGGCATTGAGCGCGAAGAAGTAATAGAAGCAATGGAACAAGCCATCCAAAAAGCGGGTCGATCAAAATACGGAAATGAACACGATATTCAAGCGAGTATCGATAGAACATCTGGAGAGATAAGACTGGTCAGGCGCACCCAAATTGTTGATGAAATCGAGGACGAAGTGACACAAATCACTCTGGACCAAGCACATAAAAAAGACGACTCATTAACACTTGGCGATTATATAATAGACCCGCTCCCACCAATAGATTTTGCTAGAATAGCGGCGCAAACAGCTAAGCAAGTTATAGTTCAAAAAGTGCGAGAAGCGGAAAGATCGCGACAGTACGATGAATTCAAAGACCGCGTTGGGGAAATAATAAATGGTATTGTAAAACGTGTTGAATTTGGCAATGTCACTTTGGATCTTGGAAGAGCTGAAGCAATCTTGAGGAGGGATGAGCTCTTGCCCAGAGAATCATTCAGAAATGGGGATCGGGTCAGGGCATACATATATGATGTGAGGGAAGAATCTAGAGGACCGCAAATTTTTGTATCACGAACCCACCCAGAATTTATGAAAGGGATGTTCAAACAGGAAGTACCTGAAATTTATGATGGTATAATAGAGATCAAATCGGTGGCTAGAGACCCCGGGAGCCGAGCCAAAATAGGTGTCTTGTCTTATGATGGAAGTATTGATCCCGTGGGAGCGTGCGTGGGAATGCGCGGTAGTCGAGTACAGGCTGTAGTTGGTGAATTACAGGGTGAAAAAATAGATATTATTCCTTGGTCAGACGACCCTGCGACATTTGTAGTTAACGCTCTCGCACCTGCTGAAGTTAGTAAAGTCGTACTGGACGAGGATCAAAAACGAATAGAGGTGGTGGTTCCCGATGAGCAGCTTAGTCTGGCGATAGGCCGTCGCGGACAGAACGTGAGGTTGGCGTCAATCTTAAGTGGATGGGATATAGATATCCTAACCGAAGCCGAAGAGTCAGAAAGAAGACAAGAAGAATTTAAAACTAGGTCAACCGCTTTTATGGAAGCTTTAGATATAGACGATGTAATAGCACATTTATTAGTCGCTGAAGGATTTGCCTCAGTTCAAGAAATCGCGCACTCCTCTCTTTCTGATTTAGCTCAAATCGAGGGTTTTGATGAGGCCATTGGAGAAGAACTGCAAAGCCGAGCATCTGCTTTTAGTCAAGCAGAGCAGGAGAGTTTTCTTAAAAGGCGTGTTGAATTAGGTGTGACCGACGAGCTAGCTGAAATGGATGGAGTGACACCTAATATGCTCGTCGTTTTGGGAGAAAACCAAATTAAAACAGTTGATGACCTAGGTGACTTAGCAAGTGACGAATTGATGGAAATGGTCCCCGAGGCTGGTTTATCTATTGAGGATGCAAACAGCATTATTATGGCTGCTCGCGCACATTGGTTTGAAGAGCCACAGAGCACAGACCCTTCTCCCGAAAGAAGTAGTGATAACGAGGAATGAGGCTTGAAACAAAAAAAAGAAACATACCAGCTACATCAACGCCACAAAAGTAGGATTACCCTCCGTAAATGCATTGTAACTGGGCAGTCTCGAGAGCCAGTAAAAATGATACGATTTGTGCTAGGTCCTCTTGGCGAAGTGGTCCCGGATATAGAAGAAAAACTACCTGGAAAGGGGATGTGGGTTACATCATGTTATGAGACAATATCTAAAACGGTAGAAAAAAGATCATTTGAGAGGTCGACTCACCAAAAGGTTTTAATTTCTGATGGTTTTCTTGAAAATATAGAACGAAAGTTAGTTGATCGAGCAGTATCCGCAGTCGGACTCGCTAGACGAGCCGGACGAGTCTTAGCTGGTCATGCCAAGATAGATCGCGCACTTCGGGAACGTAAAGTTTTGTTGAGAATAGAAGCCAAAGATGGTGCCGAGGATGGTAGGAATAAATTAACTCGACTTGACCCTAATATTCCTATTTTAGATTGCGCCTATGGGAAAGAACTAGCGAGAGCGTTTGAAAAGCGTGATGCAATCCATCTTGCCATTGCCGTGGATAATAAAAAGGGTAATGATGGACTAATGGCTAAATTTAAAAAAGATTTTGGTCGTTTGGAGCAGTTTAGGAAAAGTAACAAAAATGTTAAGTTGGAAAATTCGACTTACCAGTGTATTGAGACTATCATATAGATTTTTTGATTAGGGACGCGTGTTAATCGAATGACGACTGAAGATAAAGATCGAAAAAAGTTAAGCCTCTCACGTGGTGGGACACTTTCGCTTGGGAAAACCATTGAAACAAGTCAAGTTAAACAAAGTTTCTCGCATGGTCGTTCTAAAACAGTTCAGGTTGAGCGCCGGAGGAAACGCCTTCCGATCGTAAATAATGAAAACAAAGCTCCAGATAACGTGGAAGAAATCTCACTTAAGGGTCTGACATCTGAAGAACGGGCGGCTCGGAATCGCGCCTTGAAAGAAGGATTGCAACAAAAAGGTGATACTTTAGAAACTTCTGGCGCTTCGAAAGTGGGTCCAGTGTCCGAGGAAGAAACGGAAGTCAAACTCAATCATGACCTATCTAATGAGCAAGAGAAGACATCGTCCGCTCTGGCGCCCAAAATAAAGGAAACTAAAAGCGAAGAGGAAGAGGTCGATAGGAGAAAATTAGAGCTTTTAGAAGCCCAAAGAATAGAAGAAGAAGAGAAACAAATTAAAATAATAGAGGCGGCACGATTAGCTGAGGAGGAGGAAGCTAGATTAGCAAAAGGAGCTTCACCACGACAGGCAAATAGATCTAATGATAGAACCGCAGAAGAAGACGCAGAAATCGAAATAGATGATAGTTCGACCGAAACTAAGTCAGGAAAGAAACGAAACGAATCAAATAAAAAAGTTACACCATCTGTAAGTCGAAGAGGTGAACCACGAAGGCGCCATTCGGGGAAATTAACTATATCTCAAGCGTTAGACGATACGGAACTTGAAAGGGTACGGTCATTAGCCTCTGTTAAAAGAGCCAGAGAAAAGGAAAGGAATAGGGCTCGGGAAGAAAGCGGAGAGTCTTCTAAGCGTATAAGAGATGTTACGATACCCGATGCCATAACAGTTCAGGAGTTGGCAAACCGCATGGCTGAAAGAGCGGGAGAGGTTATAAAGAAGTTGATGTCAATGGGTGTGATGGCAACGATTAATCAGGTTATAGATGCTGATACAGCAGAGCTCGTGACAGCGGAGTTTGGTCATAACGTTAGGCGTGTGTCCGAGTCGGACGTTGAAACAGGGCTTCAAGTCGAACAAGAACTTGAAGAAAACACGGAGCCACGAGCTCCAGTGGTCACCATAATGGGGCATGTAGACCACGGGAAAACATCACTCCTGGATGCGCTTAGAAAAACTGACATCGTCACGGGTGAGGCTGGTGGTATTACTCAACACATAGGAGCATATCAAATTAACTCACAATCGGGTGAAAAAATAACATTCTTGGATACCCCAGGCCATGAAGCTTTCACTGAGATGCGTGCTAGAGGGGCGACAGTCACTGACCTGATAATTTTGGTAGTTTCGGCTGACGATGGAATAAAACAACAAACAGTCGAAGCTATTCAGCATGCTAAAGCAGCTCAGAGCCCAATGATTGTAGCCGTCAATAAAATAGATCTTCCGGATGCAGATCCTGGTAAAGTGCAAACAGAACTTTTACAGCATGAGGTAATAGTAGAAGAACTTGGAGGAGAAGTCATGCAAGTTCACGTATCTGCTAAAACGGGAGAGGGATTAGAAAAGTTACAAGAAGCAATTTTACTACAGTCGGAGATACTAGAACTAAAATCGAACCCAAATAGGACGGCAGCTGGCACAATTGTGGAGTCAAAAGTGGAACGCGGCAAAGGTAGTGTAGCAACTGTCTTAGTTCAACATGGAACTCTCAAAATTGGGGATATTTTTGTAGCGGGAGCAGAATGGGGTCGGGTACGAGCATTACTTGACGATCGCGGAAGTCGAATTACAGAATGTGGCCCCAGTTTTCCCGCGGAAGTACTGGGGCTAAATGGTTCTCCAGTTGCCGGGGACGATTTTGTGGTGGTTGAGCATGAGGCTAGGGCGAGGGAAATTGTTGAGTACAGACAGCGAGAAATCCGACGAAAACAAGCAACCGCCGGCGCAAGAGGTACAGTGGAACAAATGTTATCAGCAATAGCAGCAGGCCAAGCAGAGGAACTACCTGTGCTAATTAAAACAGATGTGCATGGCTCACTAGAGGCAATCAGAACAAGTCTTGAGCGTATCTCTAATCCAACCGTTACAGTTCGTATTTTACTAGGCGCAGTTGGTGGAATAAGCGAATCTGACATAACTTTAGCTGCCGCATCCAATGCGATCGTAATAGGATTTAACGTTCGCGCGAACCCTCAAGCAAGGCAGTTAGCTCAAAAAAGTGGAATTGACGTTCGATATTACTCAATTATCTACAATGTTATCGATGATATCAAGTCAGCCCTTACAGGACTCTTATCACCAGACCTGAAAGAGGAGTTCCTCGGTAACGCAGAAGTCAAAGAGGTCTTTAACATAAGTAAAGTTGGCAAAATAGCGGGTTGTATGGTTACAGAAGGAAACATCAAGCGTGGAGCTAATGTTCGTTTGTTACGTGATAATGTCGTAATACATGAAGGATCGTTAAAAACGTTGAAACGATTCAAAGATGAAGTCAATGAAATCAAAGAAGGGTCGGAATGTGGAGCTGCTTTTGAAAATTACAACGACTTACAAATTGGAGATCTGATAGAGTGTTTCGAAATTAAAGAAATAGCCAGAACTCTTGAATCCGTGCAGTCAGATGTTAGAACGTCATAAATTAGTGATTGTTGAAACCAAAAATGCCGCGTTCTCGATTTAAAAAAAGCAGTGGCGATGGCATCGGTAGATCTCAGCGGCAATACCGAGTAGGCGAATTGATAAGGAAAACTCTAGTTGAGGTTTTTGAAAAAGTTGAAGTAAGAGATCCCGACCTTATAAATGTATCGATTACCATATCAGAAGTCTCTGTTAGCCCTGACTTAAAGGCTGCAACTGTTTACGTAATGCCTTTAGGAGGAAAACAACAAGATAGTGTAATATCAGGATTGAGAAGAGCCTCCTCGTTTTTACGGAGTAAAATAGCGGGAATAATCGAGTTACGCTCAATCCCACGCTTAGACTTTAAAATTGATACCGCTTTCGATAACTCAAGCAATCTCAATAAAGTTCTCAAAATGACAGATATATCTTTAAATAAGTATGATGGGATTATAGGCCCCGATAATGCCTCGTAGGAAAAAAGGGAATCCTGTGAGCGGATGGGTCATCATAGATAAACCAATTGGGAAAACGTCGGCTCAAGTGGTCAATGATGTTCGACGTGCATTAAACGCCCAAAAAGCAGGTCACGCTGGGACCTTAGATCCATTAGCGTCAGGGGTCCTCCCAATAGCCTTGGGAGAAGCAACTAAAACAATATCCTTTGCAATGGATTCCCTAAAGAATTATCAGTTTGATATAAGTTGGGGCGAGGAACGCGATACCCTAGATAGCGAAGGTCGAATAGTAGCAGAAAGTAATCTACGCCCAACCGAGGAACAAATCATTACCGCTTTACCCTCATTTTTGGGTTATATTGATCAGATACCTCCAATTTTTTCTGCTATCAAGGTTAATGGTCGCCGTTCTTATGATTTAGCGAGAAACCAAGAAAACTTTAAATTAGAGTCGCGTAAAGTTTTCGTAGAATCGTTCTCATTGATAAATAAAAAAGACGACGACTCTGCAACATTTAGGGTTACTAGTGGAAAAGGAACTTATATTAGGGCTTTAGCGCGCGATTTAGCTGCTAAGCTCGGCACCTGCGGACATATTTCCTCACTCCGAAGGTTAAAAGTTGGTTCTTTTTCCGAAAACGACGCGATTTCTCTGGATTATCTCTCAGCATTAGCGCATAGTCCCGCCAATTTTGATAAACTATTACCTGTTGAGGTGGCGCTAGACGGCATCCCGGCAATGCCTTTATCAGGTGAACAAGCGGATAGGATGAGAAATGGCCAAGGTGTCCCTTTAGAAAAGGACGCTGACTGGTGTTGCTCACTTGATCTCGAAGACGGTGGTATCATATATACTACCTCTGCGGGATCACCAGTGGCAATCGCCAGATTACAACAAGGTTTTATTTGTCCTATTCGAGTCCTTAACTTCTAATGCAATGGAGCGAATGATGTCGATTACGAATGAAAAAAAAGCTGAAATAATTAAGGAATATGGTCAAAAAGAGGGCGATACCGGTTCCCCGGAGGTACAAGTAGCAATTCTAACGACACGGATACTTAATCTTACTGAGCATCTGAAAACTCATAAGAAGGACTTCCATTCTCGCAGAGGTCTTTTGATTATGGTTGGCCAACGCCGTCGTCTACTCGACTATCTGCAATCTAGGAGCGAAGCTAGGTACTTAGATTTAATTAGCCGCCTTGGCCTTCGCCGTTAGAAAACCCGCTGCGATAATTTTTATTTGACGGGTCGATATGTGTTATTGATCAAAAATCTAATTTGACCCTTTGTTCAATACATGGCATTCAGAGAATAGTAATAGAGATAGAAACGTAGGGCCCACTAATTGAATTGAACAAATCAAAAGCAAAAGGCTTCATAAAAAATAGTTTAACAATTTCTCTGAAGTAATTCTTGAGATAAATTTTTGTTAGCAAGTGCAGGCGCTATATTTTGATTATGTAGTTTAGGTTGAGGGCGATCATTTAAGGAATTAAGTAGTATGTTTGATATATATAAAAAAGAATTAAATTGGGGCGGTAAAAAGCTCGTTTTTGAAACTGGAAAAATAGCACGGCAGGCTGATGGTGCTGTAATGGCAAGTTTGGGAGATACGACAGTTCTATGCACAGTTGTCGGAGCAAGAAGCCCAAAACCTGGATTAGACTTTTTTCCATTAACAGTTAACTATCAAGAAAAAACTTTTGCCGCAGGCAAGATTCCTGGCGGTTTTTTTAAACGAGAAGGAAGACCTACCGAAAAGGAGACTTTAGTATCGCGTCTCATTGATCGACCAATTCGACCTCTATTTGCCAAAGGATTTCGAAACGAGACACAGGTTATTTGCACTGTTCTTTCTCACGATCTAGAGAATGATCCCGATATAGTTGCAATGATAGGGGCTTCGGCCGCTTTAACAATTTCGGGCCTTCCCTTTCTTGGTCCAATCGGCGGGTGTAGAGTTGGTTACAAGGATGGTGAATACGTTTTGAATCCGCTTCAACACGAAGTTGCGGATTCAGATTTAGATTTAGTGATGGCCGGCACGCGAGATGGTGTTTTAATGGTCGAATCTGAAGCTACTGCCCTATCGGAAGAGATAATGCTTGGGGCAGTCATGTTTGGTCACAAAGCTTGCCAGGAAGTCATAGATCTCATAATAGAGCTCGCAGAGGCATGTGCTAAGGAGCCAAGAGACATACCACCGGAGCCACCGGAAGTCGAAAAAGTAACCGCAAAACTTAAAAAATCAATTACCAAAGATTTGCAAAAAGCATACAAGGTTGCCGATAAAGTAAAACGTCAGGAGCTGATAGCGGTTGCAAAAGAAAAAGGAATGCAGCTGTTCGAAACTGAAGAAGAGGGCAATGCTGCAAAAGGCGCTCTAAAATCCCTTGAAGCTGACATTGTTCGAGGATCAATTTTAGATACAGGTGTTCGAATAGATGGAAGAGATACCAAAACAGTGCGGCCAATCGTCTCAGAAGTCGGTATTCTACCTAGAGCGCACGGATCTGCACTCTTTACAAGAGGAGAAACTCAAGCTTTGGTAGTGACGACGTTGGGTACTGGACAGGATGAGCAGATAATAGATGCGCTTGAGGGAGAATACAGAGAAAATTTCATGCTGCATTACAACTTTCCGCCATACTCTGTTGGAGAAGCTGGTAGACTGGGCGGTGCCGGGAGACGTGAAATTGGCCATGGGAAGCTAGCGTGGAGAGCAATACGACCGCTATTACCTAAAAAGGAGGATTTCCCCTATACACTGCGGGTCGTCTCAGAAGTAACAGAGTCGAACGGCTCCTCATCAATGGCAACGGTTTGTGGAACATCTATGTCTTTAATGGATGCAGGAGTTCCACTAAGTCAGGCATGTGCAGGTATTGCTATGGGCTTGATTAAAGAGGGTGATCGTTTTGCGGTATTATCGGATATTCTTGGTGACGAAGATCATCTAGGAGATATGGACTTTAAAGTAGCGGGCACTGAGCAGGGAATTACATCGCTACAAATGGATATTAAAATTACATCCATAACTGAAGAAATAATGCAAGTTGCTCTTCAACAGGCGAAGGACGGAAGACTTCATATCCTCAGTGAAATGGAAAAGGCAATCAATCAAGGTAGAGAAGGGGTATCTGATCACGCCCCACGCGTAACAACTCTGACTATTAATAAAGATAAAATCAGGGATATCATTGGACCAGGGGGTAAGGTCATAAGGGAAATATGTGAATCAACGGGAGCCAAAATCGACATTGACGATGAGGGCGTAGTTAAGGTGGCTGCCGTAGATAACGAAGCGGGACAAGCTGCAATTGAATGGATTAAATCAATTGTAGCAGAACCCGAATTAGGCGTCATCTATAACGGAAAAGTGGTTAAAACAGTCGACTTTGGTGCTTTTGTAAACTTTTTAGGTCCTCGGGATGGTCTTGTGCACATTAGTGAATTATTACCAGGGCGCGTCAACAAAACAACAGACGTAGTGAAAGTTGACGATGACGTAAAAGTAAAAGTTATTGGCTTCGATGATAGAGGAAAAGTTAAGTTAAGCATGAGACTTGTTGATCAGGAAACCGGGGAAGATTTAGAGGAACAAAGTCAAGAAGATTCCTGAATTTTACGTTAAATTGCTCTATAAAAATGGCGCCATGTTGTGAATAATGCTCTGGCGTCACTTTTTTACCCCAAGCTTCCAAGTATAATAGGACACCGGGGCGCCTACAATTCGGCTCCCGAAAATACTTTAATCTCCTTTCGAAAAGCTGCACAATTAGGCGCCAAATGGATTGAAATTGACGTTCGATTATCTTCTGACAAAATTCCTGTAGTATTCCACGACAATGAAGTTGATAGAACCACTAATGGTCAAGGGCCAGTAGATACTTTCACTCTTGAGTCATTGCAAGAACTGGATGCTGGAAGCCATTATCATACTGACTTTTCTTGCGAAAAAGTACCAACACTGTTGCAAGCTATAACACTTTGTATTGAGTTAAACTTAGGCTTAAACATTGAAATAAAACCAAATTTTGGACAAGATTCCGAAACGGTGACAGCAATATTGGCAACTCTAAATCCATTTCAGGAACAACTAAGGGGCAATGTTTTATTTTCTAGTTTCAATTTGCTTTGTCTTAAAGAGCTAATTAATTTGTCCCCAGAGTGGCCCAGAGCATTATTAGTTAATGATCTGAACAACGATTGGTTAACTAATACTAAAGCACTTGGATGTTATGCGTTAAACCCAAGCTACGAATGTTTGGCTAGTATTCAAAATGTCAAATCGATTCTAGCTAGTGGGTTACGAATAATCCCTTTCACTGTCAATCAGATCTCTATAGCCAAAAATTTATTACGATTGGGAGTTCATTCGATTATTACTGACGACCTGAGATCATTAAACTCATTGAAAAATTATAAAATATGACCCCGCCAGCAAACTTACTTATCCACCGCTTTTATCTCTTGGTGGGGGTATTCCAATTGCACGCATTCCCCCATCAACATAGTGAATTTCTCCTGTCACACCGCTAGACAGATTGCTAGCGAGAAATAGTCCAGCAGCCCCGACCTCCTCGGGCTGAACATTGCGTGCCAAGGGTGAGGTCTGTTCCGAGTACCTATACACATATCTCGCATCAGCGATAGCTGATCCTGCAAGAGTTCGCATTGGCCCCGGCGAGAGCGCATTAACTCTAATTCCGCGTCCTCCAAGGTCTGTCGCCAAATACCTAACACTGGCCTCTAGGGCAGCTTTTGCAATTCCCATAACATTGTAGTTTGGAATAGTTCGCGCCGAACCAAGATAACTAAGAGTAATAAGGCTCCCACCCGCCCCCATCAGATCTACTGCGTGACGAGCTACATTGGTGAACGAAAAGCACGAGATATCCATTGTATTTTTGAAATTTTCTCGAGTAGTATCTGCGTAACGTCCTTTAAGCTCCGCCTTATCCGAATATGCAATCGCATGGACCACAAAATCCAAAGCACCCCACTTTTCTTTGATTTCCTGAAATACATAATCTAGATCTTCGTCATTTCCAACATCACATTGCAAAACAAAGTCAGACCCAATCGAAGTAGCTAGGGGTCGAACTCTTTTTGCGATGGAATCGTTCTGATATGTAAAAGCCAATTCACCGCCCTCTTTGGCTATTGCTGCCGCGATACTCCAAGCTATCGAGCGTTCATTAGCAACTCCCATAATCAAACCGCGCCTGCCGCGCATTAAACCGAGCCCTGTAACTGCCTCATTCATATTTGAAACACACTCCTAGTTCATATTACGCGTTTTGAATGGTACTCAATTATCAATAGCTCGAAATGCTAGAACTGAATTGGTTCCGCCAAACCCAAAGCTATTTGAAAGGGCAAGGTTAACTTTCATGTCTTCCTTCAATTCTGTTACAATAGGCATCGATCCTGCTAAAGGGTCCAAATTCTCAATGTTGGCAGATGCTGTCAAAAAGTTGTTTTTCATCATAAGAAGAGTGTAAATGGATTCATGAACGCCTGCCGCTCCCTGCGAGTGACCGGTCAATGACTTTGTAGAACTAATTAAGGGGATATCCTTTGAGCCGAAAACCTCCGAAATTGCCTCAAGTTCCTTAGTATCTCCGATTGGAGTACTTGTCCCGTGAGTGTTTATATAATCGACTGGTTCCGATATTTCTTTTAGTGCCATTTTCATACATCTCACAGCACCCTCACCTGAAGGTTGCACCATATCAACCCCATCAGAAGTCGCTCCATAACCAACTAATTCAGCGTAGATTTGGGCTCCTCGTGCTTTAGCATGATCTAACTCCTCAAGAACCAGAACGCCTCCCCCTCCGGCAATCACAAAACCATCACGGTCTACATCGTATGCGCGGGAGGCTTTTTCTGGAATATCGTTATATTTGGAGGACAAGGCGCCCATTGCATCAAAGAGAACCGAAAGTGTCCAATGTAATTCTTCACCACCTCCCGCAAACATTATGTTTTGTTTTCCTAACTGGATCGTTTCGTAGGCATTGCCAATACAATGCGAACTGGTAGAACACGCTGAGCTAATGGAGTAGCTTAGGCCTTTAATTTTGAATGAAGTCGATAGTGTCGCCGACGTAGTACTCGACATGACGCGCGGCACCATATAAGGGCCGACTCTTTTTGGTCCCTTCTCCCGCGCAAGATCGAAAGCTGTCATCATATTGGATGTTGATGGTCCGCCCGACCCAATGATCAATCCTGTTGACGGATTGCTTACATCTGATTCTTCTAATCCTGCATCCTTGATGGCCTGTTCCATAGCAATGTAAGCATATGAAGCGCCATTACCCATAAACCTGAGGAGTTTTCTGTCAATGTAATCGCTTGGCTCTAATTTTATAGATCCATGAACATGACTTCGAAAGCCCATATCCCTATACTCATCGCTGAACGTTATTCCTGAGGTACCATTTCTTAGAGATTCTGAAACCTCCTTTGAATTATTACCTATGCTGGAAACTACCCCGAGACCCGTTACGACAACTCGCCGCATCATGCAACTCCTTCCGAAGCGGTCTTTGAGAATAAGCCAACCCGAATATCTTTGGCTTCAAAAACAGTTTCACCATCACAAATCACACGCCCGTCTGCTATCCCCATGCATAAACGGCGCATAATAACTCGTTTTAGATCCAACTGAAATCTGAGAAGTTTTGCTGTGGGCAAAACTTGTCCCGTAAACTTTACCTCACCTACGGAAATAGCTCGTCCCGATCCAGGGCCGCCTAGCCATCCAAGTGTGAAGCCAAGTAATTGCCATAACCCATCCATTCCAAGACAACCTGGCATAACGGGATCACCTTCAAAGTGACATTTAAAAAACCATAAATCTGGCTTTATATCAAATTCGGCTTCTACATTACCTTTTCCATTGACACCACCATCATCCGAAATATGCGTTATCCTATCAAACATCAACATTGGGGGCATTGGCAGCTGTGCATTACCTGGCCCAAACAACTTTCCTTTGGCACATTGGATCAACTCTTCATAATTAAAGCTAAATTTTCGATCAGAAGTCACGTCAAAACAATCCTTGTGCAAAAAGGTACAATAGGTTCTTATCCATTCGTTATCAGCAACTCCGTTGCTATTCCCTTATATTACTTGTTATATTACGTTACGCCAATATTTTATCACAGGCAGGCGGTTGAATAGTTTCTAACTACTGCCATGTCGTAGTTGTAATGCAGGAATTGAAAAAATTCATTCTTAATAATTGGATCCATCTGATTTCCAAATAAAAGTTAAATTAGTAAGTAGCTATTGATACAGAATGGTAAGAAACATGGTGTTGACTACATCCGAAATAGACAAACTTCTCGATAACGCTAAACTTAGGCACACAAAGCAACGCGCTCAACTTGCAAAAATGCTGTTTAAGGCTGAGAACCGACATTTTACGGCGGAGCAATTGCATAAAGAAGCGCGAACGGCCGGTCATACTATCTCGCTCGCAACAATTTACAATACGCTGCATCAATTTCGAAGCGCCGGCCTATTACGCCAAGTGATTGTAGAGCCTGGAAAAGTATATTTCGATACCAATACAGAACCTCATCATCACTTTTACATAGAAGATGACGGCGAATTGTTAGACGTTGAACGGAACGAAGTAAAAATTTCAACACTCCCGGAGATACCTAAAAACTGCAATATTCGAGAAATGGACGTTATAATACGTTTACGAAAAAAATAACCTGCTCCGGGCACATTATTCCACCCAGTTTCTTTTTTAGAATGGTTCTAAAAACCTTGACTTTTTCGGTGTCCCTTATCATATTTAGCACGATTAGGGAATTCTTCTTGAACCAATCGGCGTTCGGTTCCGTAGAAGAATCAAGGGAAACAATGATTGGATTAGAACAATGTCAGACTTAAAAAACTCAAAGACAGAAGAAAACCTAAAAGCAGCATTTGCTGGCGAATCGCAAGCAAACCGCCGGTATCTTTATTTTGCACAAAAAGCCGATATCGAGGGTTACAATGACGTCGCCACGGTGTTCAGATCTACCGCTGAAGGTGAAACGGGTCATGCGCACGGGCATTTAGAGTTTTTGGAAGAAACTGGCGATCCCGCAACTGGTGAGCCAATTGGTCCAACCGGCGACAATCTAAAAGCTGCTATTGCTGGCGAAACTCACGAGTACACCGACATGTATCCGGGGATGGCGAAAACCGCTCGCGATGAAGGATTTGATGAAATCGCAGATTGGTTTGAAACGTTAGCTAAGGCAGAAAAAAGTCACGCTGGCCGTTTCCAAAAAGCTTTCGATGCGATGGACTGAGATTACTAACTCGTTATTATAAATGTAGTTAGTTAGACACGCTTATAAACGGGCAAGGTAATTCCTTGCCCGGCTGCGATTAAGTTTGTCTAGGCGTAAAAATTGTACCAATGGCCAAAGCAAAAAACCCAGTCTTTTTGGAGATACAAAATTGAAAGAAGGCAGCCTAGATGCCCCCGTCCGTCACAATGTCGCATGGCAAGATGAAGATTTCTACAACACTGAAAACCTAGACGAGGAGCTTAGGCGCGTTTTTGATGTTTGCCACGGGTGTCGGCGTTGTTTCAATCTATGTGATAGTTTCCCGAAATTATTTGATTTAATTGATGATTCTGAATCAGGAGAACTCGATACGGTTGCAAGTGGGGATTTTGAACCAGTAGTTGACGCTTGTACTCTTTGCGACATGTGCTACCTGACGAAGTGTCCCTACGTGCCGCCTCATGAGTTCAATATTGACTTTCCACATCTAATGCTCAGATATCGCGCAGTACAATTTCGAAGTGGTCAAACTCCATTCATCAACAAAGAACTAACAAAAACCGATCGGAACGGTAAGGCTCTTGGGAAGATTGCATCAATAGTTAACTGGGGCTCAAATGTAGAGAATTCACTTCCCAGAAAATTACTGGAAACAACCTGCAACGTCCATCGCGATGCGAGTCTACCAAAATTCCACAAACAAACATTTCTGGAAACAGACAAAAATAAAACAAAATCCGTCAATTCCAAAGCACCCGGTTACGGCAGGAGAGCGGTTATTTATGCTACGTGTTTTGTAAACTACAATAATCCTTCCATAGGTTCCTCAGCCGTAGATGTATTAAATATTAACGGAGTGGAGACTGAAGTAGTTTATCCCTCCTGTTGTGGAATGCCGCAACTCGAGCAAGGTAACATAGCAGAAGTTGCAAGAGCGGCGGAAAAAGTAGCTAAAGAGCTTCGGATCTGGGTGGATGAAGGAAATGATATAATCGCACTCACCCCATCTTGCGCGTTAATGTTAAAGTTTGAGTGGCCGCTGATACTTCCGGAGAATGAAGACGTCAAAGCATTATCAAGTGCAACGTACGATATTGATGAGTACATTGTAGAAATTGCAAAGAAAGAAGGTCTCGTGGATGGTCTAAAGCCGTTGGATGGTGGCATAACACTACATCATGCATGCCATAGCAGAGCCCAAAATTTCGGTCAAAAGTCTAGTGAAATGCTCAAATTTATCCCAGAGGTTGATCTAACCGTTATTGAACGATGCTCTGGGCATGGGGGTTCTTGGGGGATGATGAAGGATAATTACGAAACTGCTTTGAAAGTTGGGAAACCCGCAGCCCGCCAAGCAAAAAAGGCATCGTCAACGTATGTAGCCTCAGGATGCCCTCTTGCGGCTGAGCATATTCTCCAAGGCATGGAGGCTCTGGATGGCAACAAGCCGAACGTTGAAAAGGCGACGCATCCTATCGAACTTTTAGCTAAGGCCTATGGGTTTTAATGATAACCCAGCACGACCAAAGGAAATGGCAATGAAGACACCAAAAATTGTAACTGCGTCTGACATCCTTGATATGGAAGCTTTTGGAAAAATTCGAAAACAAAAGAGAACAGAGATATCAAACATCAAACGGGATCGAAGAGTGGCGGTTGGTCCAGATGCAACGTTTATGTTTGAAAACTACGATACCATGTGGTGGCAAATTCACGAGATGCTCTTCATTGAAAAAGGTGGCGAAGCCCAAATAGAGGATGAGCTCTCGGCATATAACCCCCTAATACCCCAGGGCAGCGAGCTTGTAGCCACTTTAATGTTTGAAATTGATGAACCTGAACGCCGGAAAGCCCTTCTTATGAGCCTGGGCGGGGTAGAAGAGATGTGCTGTTTGAAAATAGATAGAGATACTATTATTGGCGACTCAGAAACCGACGTAGATAGGACCACCGCTGCAGGAAAGGCTTCCTCAGTTCAGTTCATACATTTCAATCTTTCGGCTGATCAAATCGAACTGTTCAAAAAGCAAGATACTCAAATTAGTGTTGGAATAAGTCATCCCGCGTATGGCCACATGGCCATTATTTCCCCAGAGGTTAAGGGGTCTCTAGCTAAGGACCTTGAATAATATTAATATGAGTAAGGTAGCCAAATTAGGTTTATCGCTCCTTATTTACAATAGTTCCCCAGACATCAGTTTTTAATAACCACCCTGTGTAGGATCCAGCTTCAACGAGACACCAATCTCCAGAAATGCCCTCTAGTTGAGCCATAACACCTGGCTCTAACCGAGCAACACCTTGGGCTGTTAACGATCGCTCCTTACGTATGATGACATTTTCTCCTAAAATAAATACCCATCTGCGGCCAGAGAGCATGCGTTGATGGACCCAACCCTCTATTCCTTCGTGATCTTTGATTTTCCGCCATGTATCAAACTCAGCTATAATTTTGACTGGTAAATTCTGACGCTGGAAAATCCACTTTATAGGATATCTCCTTCCTGGGCCGGCTCTGACGTTTATTTTATTTGAACTCAAAGAGACAAAACGCGGGACCTCTAGTCCTGTTTCACGGCCTAGATCTGCCATACTAATTCGCGGAAGAATAAAACTCAGTCCGAGTAAAAATACACCAAGAGCAAACAAGTTTAATGGCAATATTAATCTCAACCCGTGTTTCATTGTAAGATCCATAATTTAATCAATTATAGCACCGGTGCTATTTTGGATAGTTGGTGCCTCCCCACACAAAGCACATGCTAAATTACGTTTATATCTGATTTTTCTGAAGGTCATTTCCAAGGCATCAAAGATTAACAATTGACCTGACATCGAATCTCCAAGATTTAAGAGTTCCTTTAAAACCTCCGTAGCCTGAAGTGCCCCGATAACCCCCGCTACGGCACCTAGAATTCCAACATCCTCACAACGGAAACCGTCTGGGTAGTCGCTGGGAGGTGCATTAAACAGGCAACGGTAACAGGGTTCTTGATTGTGACCCCCGGTTCCTCCACGAAAGGTAGTCAATTGTCCTTCAAATCTCAGTAATGCGCCAGATACAACCGTTTTTCCGTTGAAATATGCTGCATCATTGATCATATAACGCGTGGGGAAGTTATCTGATCCATCCACAATTAAATCATATTTGGAAAATATGTTGTTTACATTCTCTGGCAATAAACGCATGCGATGTGGGGTGATTCGGATTGTGGGATTAATTCTTAACAAAGTTTCTTCCGCAGAAGATACCTTGGGCGTTCCCACTTTACTTGTAGCGTGTATTACTTGACGCTGTAGATTAGAAAGATCGACGTCGTCATCGTCTATGATGCCTATGGTACCAACCCCAGCTGCGGCAAGATACATTAGAACAGGAGAGCCAAGGCCGCCTGCTCCAACGCACAAAACTTTTGAATTTAACAACTTTTCTTGCCCCTCATCGCCAACCTCATCCAAAATTAAATGACGTGCATAGCGTTCAAACTGATTATCAGTCAGTTCCATGCTGAGGTGCTCCTATTTTTATTGAGATATTTGCTCCTGTGGATCCATACCCACCCTCACCTCTTACCGTCTTTGAGAGATTTTTGACTTCGACAAGACGGGGTTGTGCGACTTGAGCAATAACCATCTGAGCTATTCTATCTCCCCTGTTAATTACAAAAGGTTCACGACCATGATTAATTAACAAAATGGATATTTCGCCTCTGTAATCTGAGTCTATTGTTCCAGGGGCATTTAAAACTGTAACACCATTTTTAAAAGCCAATCCCGACCTAGGGCGTATTTGGGCTTCTATTGAAGGAGGGAGCGCCAAAGAAAAACCAGTTGGGATTAAAACCCTTTCACCTGGACTAATAACTTTGGTGTTTTCTATTGCCGCAGGCAAGTCCATTCCGGCGCTACCTAAAGTTTGATATTGGGGTAATGGTAGTCCCATCGCATGCGATAAACGTTTTATCTCGATATCCATTATAAAAATCGTTCACCTTTCAATTTCTTTTACAATCTTTTCCACCAATCGAATAGCAACGTCTTCCTTCAACATTAAGGGCCATTCTTCGGATCCTTTATCCGTTATCAAATGAACAAGGTTATTCTCTCCCCCAAAGGTTCCCGTGGATTCACTAACATCATTTGCCAATATCCAGTCGCAACCCTTATTTTTTCGCTTTTTTACGGCGTTATTTATCAAATTTTCTGTTTCAGCTGCAAAACCAACCACCAAATCGGGCCTATTTGAGTCCAATTGGGATAGCGTTTTTAAAATATCTGGGTTTTCATTTAATTCCAGAATGGAAACCGATCCACTATCGCGTTTTTTTATTTTTTGTTCAGAATTATTAACCACATGCCAGTCGGCTACAGCAGCAGCGCAAATAGCTATGTCAGCAGGCAAAGAGTCCAAACATGCTTGCAACATGTCCGCAGCGGTCTCTATCTTTATAACTTTAACCCCTGAAGGGTCTCTAAGATTAGTAGGCCCTGTTACCAGTGTAGTTTTTGCTCCATGTTTAGATAATGCGGAAGCCATTGCATAACCTTGCTTACCAGAGGATCGATTGCTAATAAACCTGACCGGATCTATTGGTTCTAGCGTCGGACCTGATGTCACTAATGCCGTTTTACCTTCAAGTGACTTATTAAGAGATAAGAAACTCAAAACGTGCTGAACGATTTCAGCCGGTTCACACATGCGACCTGCTCCAAATTCTCCACAAGCCATCGCACCCACATCAGGTCCCAAGACTTCTACACCTCGTTTAATCAAAACACCTATATTATCTTGAGTAGCCGCATGTTCCCACATTCTAACATTCATAGAAGGTGCGACTAACACTGGTTTATCCGTTGCCAACAACACCGTTGAGGCAAGATCATCGGTTATACCGGCCCGCATTTTTGCTAATATGTTGGCAGTGGCAGGCGCAACTAGAATTAAATCGGCGTCCCTAGATAATTGTATATGCCCCATCTCCGATTCGGAGGTTAACGAAAACAATTCTGTATAAACTTTATCCTCCGTGAGCGCTTGAATGCTGAGAGGGGTCACAAACCTCGAACCCGACTCGGTCAAAACTACCCTAACATTGATGCCATTAGCTTTAATTAGACGCACTAACTCCAGTGCTTTGAAGGCAGCAATTCCACCTGTGACAACGAGAAGTATGCGCTTATCATCAAGTATCGACATTTTTTGATCCAAAATTTAGTTAGCGCTTATAGTAAAGACCATAACATAGTTAAATTATACGCATAAATAAATGCATGATAACAAAGTGGATATGATATTGGATAAACTACAACAACAAGTGTCAATAAATACCCCTCCACTTTCATTTATCATTATCGGATTAGGGGTTTTGATAGGATTGATATCTGGATGCTCCCCCTCAGTACAAACCTATCAAGGGTACCTGCAAAAACCAAAACTTACGGACAATTTCTTTATTACCTCTGATGCTAAAAAATTACCATTGAATATCTGGAACTCAAAAGGAACGAAGGTAAAGGCCGTCGTGATTGCATTACATGGTTTTAATGATCATTCTGGAGCATTTAAGGAGCTAGGAAATGTACTCGCGGATAATGGTTACTTATTTTATGCCTATGATCAAAGAGGGTTTGGCAATACCCAAAATAGGGGTATTTGGGCTGGAACCAATTTACTAGTGCGAGACCTGAAGGAAATTGTCTCACTTATAAGAGAAGCGCACCCTACTTTGCCTATACATGCACTAGGGGAAAGCATGGGAGGAGCAGTTATTCTTTCGGCTATTTCGAAGAAAAAAGGTATGAAACGCCCAAGATTAGCAAGCGCTATATTATCAGCACCAGCCGTCTGGGGACGCAACACGATGCCCATTTGGCAAAGCAAAATATTAGATATCTTGGTTCATATAATTCCCATGGTAAAACTGACCCCTCAAGGCTTAAATATCAATCCTTCCGATAATGTAGAGATGTTACAAGCTTTACGAGACGATCCTCTCTATATCACTGAGTCACGTCTTGATGCTGTTTATGGACTTACTAATCTGATGGATGAGGCTTTAGACGCATCGAGTTATCAAGATACACCATTGCTTATTCTCTATGGAGCAAAGGATGACTTGGTGCCAAAATCGTCTACTTGCAGAATGCTATCAAAGTTACCTAAAGGAAGACAAAAGCAATGGCGTTTAGCTTTTTATCCAAATGGTCACCATTTATTGTTCAGAGACATAAACAGGGACGCAGTTGTGCGTGATATAAAAGCTTCGTTAACATTCAAAAAAAATCCGCTTCCATCTGGATACGAGGTAGATTTGTCAAAAGTAAAAAATTTGGACCATTCTTATTGTCTCACTAAATCAAAGTTAATTTATAAATAGGGCGTTTTCCTATATTATAGAATGTGAATAACCTCATATTAACTCTATTGATGCTTTACTAAGACCGTCTAACTCAACCTCAATAAAGGCGGCTTCTTCAATGAAAACCGTCTGGGTAACACTACCCAATAAGACGAAGTCACCATTTCTTAGAGGTTTTCCAAGTCCAGCACGGTGATTAGCCAACCATGCAAGAGCTTCCATTGGGTCTCCTAAAATATCAGCACTAACTCCTCTACTGTGTTCCTGTTTGTCTATAAAGAGGGTTCCAACAATCGTCTTCAAATCTAGACTGCGCCAATGAGGGTTTTCCTCCCCGAGTACGGCACCAGCGTTAAAAAAATCATCCGCTATAAGCGTTGGGGCACTTAGATTACTGTAATTTTCATAACGGTCATCTACTAATTCTATCGCACCCATTAGAGCACCAACAGCATCTTTTGCACTTTCAATTGTATAAGGACCTAGAGTGCCCATCATATCTGTTTTTAAACGGGCGGCTATTTCACATTCAATCCCTACCCGATGAAATTTAGACAGAGGCAAAATGGTAGTTTTTTCAAAAACCGTAGTGTTAAATATTTCTCCTGCGCATGGGTAATCTATATTAAGAAATTTCTGCATTACCTCAGTTGTACAACCAATTTTGTGTCCAATTAAACGGCCATACCCTGCTTTTTGCAGGATTTGATGAACAACCGCTTGGACTGCATAGCCATCCAACTCTGTCTCTGGCACTAGTTCGTTAGGTGGGGTAGAGGTTGCGCCGCCCTCTAGTCTACTGCGCACAAGAAATTCCGCCGCTAATTCAATAAGATGATCTTTCATCTGAAATAATCCCAAAGTTATAAGTATTTTTCATGGCCGTAATTCATTATTTTATCAAATATCAAAATACAAAAGACTTCATTGAATTACTGCTTAGTTTGACTTTTAAATATTCTGAATAGAGATTTCTTTTTACTTTGCTTGGGCTTATTATAACAAGTTGTTTATTAACTATGGAGTGTCGGGATGACGGATGAAGTGCCTGTTCCTGAAAATGAGGTGGAACGTCTTGAGAAGCTAGATGAATACAACATAATGGATTCAGCGCCAGAGATTGTATTTGATGAAATTACCGAGTTAGCAGCTGAAATACTTCAATGCCCTGTATCCTTTATTCAATTTATGGACGAGGATCGGCAGTGGTTTAAATCTAAGTATGGTCTTCCAGACGACTTTGTAGAAACTCCACGAGACGCATCAATATGTGCAACAACTATTTGTCAAAATGATCTACTTCTGGTGCCTGATTTGTCCAAAGATGACAGGTTTTCAAATTACGACATGGTCAAATCTGCACCAAATATTCGCTTTTACGCAGGTATGCCTCTGATCACCCCAACGGGTCATTCTATAGGAACATTATGCACAGTAGATTTTGAAGAAAGGGAAATAACACTCAACCAACAGGAGGCAATGCGCAGGCTCTCACATCAAGTTGTAACGCAACTTGAACTGAGGCGCACCGTTGTAGAAATGGACAACGCCATTAAGAGCCGAGATAAGATGCGTGAAGAATTACTCGCCGAAAAAAGCAGATCTGACGAGCTATTATTGAATATATTACCAAAAAAAATAGCCTCGGAGCTTAGAGATACGGACAAGGTAGATCCAAGGTTCTATAACTCCGCGACTATTATGTTTGGGGATTTTTCCGGCTTTACAAAACTTGCTGAACAAATGCAACCGAAATCATTGATTGATCTTCTGCATCAATATTTTTCTGTATTCGATAATATTGTGGCTAAGCATAATGTTGAGAAACTGAAAACAATTGGGGATGCCTATATGTGTGTAGCAGGTGTGCCGGCTGAAAGCCGAGGGCATGCGATAGCAGCCTGCCTAGCCTCACTTGAAATTCAACACCATATGCAGCGTACCAACATGCAGAGGGAAAAGATGCGTATGCCGAGATGGGACATGCGGATAGGGCTCCACTCTGGTCCCATTATAGCCGGCGTAGTCGGTGAGAAAAAATTTACGTTCGATGTTTGGGGAGACGCTGTGAATATCGCCGCTTTAATGGAAAAAGAAAGCCAACCTGGTAGAATAAATGTCTCTCAAACTACCTTTCAACAAGTGAGTGAAGCTTTCGAAACTGAAGAGCGCGGTGAGATCGACTCGGGGAAAAAGGGGCTTTTGACTATGTATTTTGTAAATAGATTAAAATCTGAGTTCTCGTCTGACAAAGATGGGATCAAACCGAATGAAGAGTTTCAGCAACAGTTTGGAAACTTATTGCGGGTTTACGACCGTTAACCACAAAAAATGTCTTGTTCTTTCACATATATCTATATCCAACAAAATCTTTACAGTACTTTATACACATCATAATGTTGGAACAATGTAACGAGGGTTAAATAATGAAACGCTGTACTATAATCGTTTTTGTGTTAATCGGCTCAACCATTTTAGCTGGGTGTTTTGGTGAGGACGAAAAAACAAAAGCCCCAAAAAAAGATTATATAATAGTCAAGAATGACGGCGTTGAGAATTTCAAAGTCACTTTGCAGAACCGATTAAAAGATAAAGTTTTAATTCCGTTTAATGAAACAGTTAGGATAGATTTTCTCTCTACAAAAACAAAAACAGTATTAGTCCAAACCAAAAGCCAAGACCCAAATTGGAACAATTGCTCTATAGCCATGCAAGTAGGCCAAACACTCGTTGTCCATCGAAAATATGAATCTATCGAATGCAGGGCAGAATGAATTTAATTCAAGGCAATGTCCTAAATAATTGAAAGGAAAAGGGCGACCAGAAACTCAATATTCTTACTAAAGAAGAATAAATACAAAAAATAATTAAATGCTTTTTATCCAGACAAAAAAGTTACCGTCGGCATGTAAGTGACTGGTGCCTAGGGCAGCTAAATATAGCTACTTCCTTGTTCATCTGCGGAAAGTTCCAAGACCGCCCCGGAGGCAGTTCAAACCGCTATAAAACATTAGAAGGATCTGTTTCAAGTGCGTTGAGATTACCGAGATCTTATCTAAAAAATGCTTTGATTTTTATGACAAATTCATATCGCCAAAGCCCCTAGTGTGGTGTTCCGGATGGGATACGATCAAACATGATCTCTGGAAGCAACAATGCTAACTCTGGAAATATAATGATCAATCCTATGCACACAAAATGTAATATTATGAACGGAATAACCCCCCGATACATGTCAACTAGTCGGATTTCAGGGGGACTGATACCCCTTAAAAAAAAGATCGCTGGAGCCATAGGCGGTGTCAGATAGCTTGTCTGAATAACGATCAAAAATAAAATACAGAACCAGACATCATCGACCCCCATAGGTCGCAACACCGCTACAGCAACAGGGACAACAATAATCATTATCGAAATGAACTCTAAAACAAACCCGGCAATAAATGTAATCAGCATAAAAATTAAGATTGTTGGCCAAACCGTAAGATTTGAAACTTCAAAAAAATTGCGGACGACGCTTAATCCACCAAGCGCGACAAATATACTGGCAAACATCATTCCACCGAGGAGGATAGTCACAATCATCGAGGTTATGCGTAGGGTTTTTATAAATGCTTCATTTAAAAAACTAAATTTAAATGTTCCGTACAAGACAGTTAGAAATATCGTTCCTAGGGCTCCCATTGCACCAGCTTCGGTTGGTGTCGCCCAACCCAACATTATTGATCCAAGGACAGAAAAGATAAGTGTAAGTAATGGCACTAATGCGCTTATAATTATCCAAACATCTCGAATTAGTGAAGCACTCTTGGTCTCTGCGTGATCCGAGGGTCCGTCATTGGGCCAAATTGTGCAGCGAATAAGTATATAAAGTATATAAAGAGTAGCCAGCATTAAACCTGGGATCATGATTCCAACAAAAAGATTACCTACACCCACTCCAGCAATTGGACTTAAAATAACTACAACAACCGAAGGTGGAATTATGGTGCCTAATGAACCACCGGCGCAGATGGTACCCGAGATCAAACCTTTGTTATAACCGTGCCGTAGCATCACTGTAATGACCATTAATCCCACTACAGACTCAGCAGCGCCCACTACACCGCTTGCAGCGGCAAAAAACACACAAAGTATAATGGTTGCTACTGCTAACCCTCCAGGAAGTTTTCGGGTTATGAGGTGCATAGCTTCGAAAAGTTTTTCGGAGATGCCAGATTTCTCTAACATACATCCCATAAAAATAAAGAGAGGTACAGCGGACAATACATAGTAGGATGCTACGTCATCAACTTTGGCGACAAGTTGGTGGACTAGTAAATCCCCAAATCGCAGATAACCAAAGAGTACAGCCACTCCCATTAATGAAAACGCCACGGGGAAACCAATGAATATAAAAATCATCAGGACTGGGAACATCATTAAACCAATACTAATTGTCATTGATGCTCAAAACCCCCAGCAAACCCGATAACGTTAACTGGGTCGCTCGCCTATTTCTGAAACGATTATATTCCTTTTATTTGGTAACACTTCGAGGATGTAGGAAACAAGCTATCGACAAAGCCATTCTATGATTAATCTCCGATATGTTTGTTTCCCGACTGTTTGGACATAATCTTCCATCGGTCATTTTATCTTTATTGAGTACTGCTCTTTGAAAAATGCCTACAACGTTTTTAAGGCGATGATCGTAGCTTTTTATTTTTTCAACCCCTGTTCTCTTCTATCGAGGGTTAAGCCACTATTTTAAAATTTATACCAAACTCACCATGATACTGAAACTCATCCGCTTTGATATCTCTTCCAAGATCGCTATATCTGGTTCCTTTACCTGATAAGTAATCAATCATCTCGGTAGGATTCGGGTCTGAATTAAAAATTAAAAAATTAGCTCCATCACCCTCTAAGATATATCTATTCAAGGAATGCCAAGTTCCTCTTTTAAAAGCGAAACCAATCTCTGGGTTTATCAAGAAAGCTCTAATACTTTGTGCATCAGGAATGTCTGGGCCATCTTTTATATTTGTTGGCGGAGCCACGCAGACAGCTGATTTGCAGCCCGAAAGCTGAACAAAACCTTGAGTTACAGCAGAATGTCTTTCCATATTACAAAATGTTCTGCCTTCGTTTGGTTGCCAGATTGTCGAAACTATTGTCCGACCATCACATTCGAATTTTACCGGTTCTAAAAGACGATGCGTTTTTGGTTTATTTACTTCATTCCATAAATAACCAAAGGGCTCAAATGATTTCTCTGTCATTTCTTCGGGAATTACTTCAATAGTTCGTGCCATTGTCATTTGCCCTTTGATAATAAATTCGTATTAAAAAATTTTACTTCAGCGATCTATTCACCCATTTGAAGTAACTTTCCATGCTGTCGAGCACCAAAAAATGACCATGCAAAAATTAGCGCACCCAAGCATAGATAGACACAATTGACAAAAATAGCCCCCACAAGAAGGTCCTGACGAAAGATCCCGTCAATCATAACAGATCGCATTCCTTCAAATACATATGCTGAAGGAGTACACCATGCGACGACCTGTAACCATTCTGGAAGGGTAGATACTGGATAATAAACAGCACTAATTGGTGCAAAGGCAAATATTGCCACCCAAGCTAAACTCTCCGCGCCAAGTCCAAAACGCAGAACCAGGGCAATTACGGCCATTCCAAGCCCCCAACCCATAACGAAAAGACATGAGAAGAAAGCGACAATACCGACCCCATAGGAGAAAATCGAAAATTCAAAAAAAACAAATGCAAGTATCCATGAAGGCAACAACCCCACAACACCGCGAAGAAAGCTAATAAGCATCATCGAAATTATGAGTTCGTAAGGACGGAGCGGACTCACGAAAAGGTGGCCTAGATTACGGGACCACATTTCTTCAAGAAAACACATAGAAAAGCCAATCTGACTTCTAAACAATAGATCCCAAAGAAGAACTGCGCCAATCAATATTCCAGCCGCATTAGCCACCCAGCTTGAATGCCCCATGAAAAATTGTGTCACGAACCCCCATATTACCATTTGCACAGTGGGCCAATAAGCCATTTCAAGAATACGAGGCAAAGAACCCCGAAGTAGATAAAAATGCCGGCGCACCATGCCAAAAATACGACGAGGGGAAAGTGGAAATGTCCGAGTTGATCTATCCATTAGTTACAACCTGCTGAACTCTATTTCGGGCAATGTCTAAAAAAACTTCCTCCATATTCTGCCTACCATATTTTTTTAATAGTTCTTTTGGCGAACCGGTATCTACAATTCCGCCATCGCGCATCATCAAGACTGTATCGCATAATCGCTCCACTTCGCCCATATGATGAGATGCTAAAAGTATGGTCGCTTTCTTCTCTGCCACATACTCTTGGAGATATCTTCGCACCCAATCAGCTGTATCTGGATCTAAAGAAGCAGTAGGTTCATCTAAAAACAACAGTTGGGGATGGTTTATAAGTGCTTTTGCTAACGCCACTCTAGTTTTTTGGCCTGCCGAAAGCTGACCTGTCTTTTGCCCAAGCAGTGCTTCAATATCAAAACGATTCGCTAATTCCTGAATACGTTCGTTAGGCGAACTTATAGAGTAGAGTTCCGCATACACTTTTAAATTTTCCTCAACTGTCAATCTGTGAGGTAGGTCCACATATGGAGACGAAAAATTAATATTTGGCAGAATACTATACCTGTCTTTAATCATATTTTTCTCTAAAATATACACATCTCCCTTAGAAGGAGTTAGAAGTCCCATAAGTATAGAAATAGTTGTGGTTTTTCCGGCACCATTGCCACCAAGAAGGGCCGTAATGCTCCCTGATTCAACTTTGAAATTCACGTTTTCTATAGCCGCTACGTGGCCAAAATATTTAGCAAGTGAACTGACTTCAACTGCAAAACTGGGCATCCACACACCATTGAATTCGGGTTTATACAAGAATGAGGAACACGAGGTTCACCTCGGCTATACTTAGCTAGATAAAGTGGTACAACTTAAACGCGACTAATTTAGTAAAAATATTTGCTCTTTAAAGCCAAAGAACACAACAAGTAAAGTAATTAAAAAAATAATTATGGCAACCGTCACTGCTACAAGAGATTATAATCTGGAATTGCTCAAATGAGTTGAAAATACTTTTTGTAAACACACAATTGGTCACACGCCCATGGTAACCTCAAAAATAGTGGTCATGGCCAAAACTATATAGTACGCATAATTATGTTTTCTAGAAAACTTAGTCTTTTGCCTGACACCAAAACTGATACATGGAAATAAAGGTGTTTGGATATTCCTGCTCAAAAATATCCCATTTTTCTAAATCATAATAGTCTGTGGAAGAATTAAATTTATTTTTGAAAGTTTTTTCAGTAGACCCCATCAAATTTGCAAAGCCCAGAAATCTCAGATTTAAATCCGTTATTATTTTGGCAATTTGGGGTATGGAGAACTGGATTTCATTTTCATGGAATAAAAGATCTCTGCAACCACTTAGCGAATAATAATCTGCGATATTCGTTATTACATTATCAATACCCTTTAAAGATTTCATCAGTACCCGTGAACGACGTTCTCGAATAAAATCAGCCACCCTTTCTTTATCACGATTGGGGGAAACTACCTCTCTCAGTCCATTCCATTCACGCCTTCCTTTTGAGCTATAAAGTCCAATTCTCATTAGACCGCCTCTTTTTAGTAAGTTTCGAAGTGTTGTCCAACCTGCTAATGGATCTTTCATGTGGTGCAACACACCAGAGGACTCTATTAAGTCGAAGCGATGGTCTAACTTATCTAGGTTCAATATATCGCCTTGTGCGAACTTTATATTACTCTGACCTAACTTTTCAGCCTGCATGACAGCATAACTTAGGGACTGTAAACTCAGATCTATTGCAAGTACGTTAGAACCAGCATAGCGATTAGCAGTCGAAATCGCATGCCTCCCTGTTCCACAGCCCGCTATCATAATCTCAGGCTTATCAAGATTTAAACTATCGGTATATCTGACCGGGAATCGATTTTTTAATCTTTCACGAAGTGACTGTGTTGTTTTCTCTCTATCAACAGAAAGCCATCTTGGATAGGGGTTTAGTTCGTATTGTTGCATCACTCTTTGAGAAACCGGATCTTCTGCATGACTTAATCTTGCGATGTCAGGAATCAGTTTTGCCTGTGTTGAGGGATCTAACACATCTCTTTTTATCAAAAGTTTCAAGCCAGGTGGCGTATTTTTCAAAAGCGCGGTTTTCTGCCAAAAATCATGTGGAGCTTTTAACGACCCAATGGGTAGGTACATCGCTATAATAGCAATTTGTTTATGGGAAAGAGTTAATATATTTTCGGAGATACGGTGCGTTGTTTCCTCTTCCCATTGAGTAGTGCTAAATACAAACTCTGTTGCGTGGCACTGAAGCGCGATTGCCCACAATAATCCGTCGTCTGCGTCAATGTTATCTGCATTATCAATTAACAATAAAAGCTGCTGGCGCGCGACCGTTATCCAGCACTCGATCTGTTTCGACGGCACTATCGTCCAGGTTAAAATGTTAATCAGTAGGGGGTCATTTATACTTTTGGGTGTAAGGAAACAACATTCAGTTTTGCTCCCATATGCTTTTTCAGCAGCATTCAGAAAAAAAACAAATCTTCGACTAGAATTTACCAAACTTAGTGCCGAAGATGATAATTTTTGTAAATCGATGCAATCCTGATCAAACAAAAAAAGAAATAACGAACGCGCAATAAAAGAAGGCTTAATGAAAATAGTGGTGGCAAGTAAAGAGGATAATTCCACGAGTAGTTCAGCGTCATAAGATTTCTTTTTTAATATTAAAGAAAATTGCTCTAATGCTTCTTCAACACGATTCAATTGGTGCAGAGCCCGAGCCAGATTTTTTCGAGCTATTACATATTCCGGATTTATCTTTATCGCTTTTCTGTAGGACTTTACGGCTTCCTTTATTGAGCCGGAGGCTTTAAGAGCAACTGCCAAGTTGTTATGAACTTCGGGAACACGGGGTTGTGACCGTGCAATCTTTTGATAAATGGCAATAGCTTCAGTTGCGTATCCTTGTGACATCAACCTGCCTGCCTCTCGTGAATGTTCTATCCAATCAGAACCTGACATATTTTATTTCCAATAGTTAATGACATTTATATATGAACATCGAATGCAATGCTTATTCTCTCTCCCTCATCAGAAAAAGGTATTGTTCCATGCCAAACGTATGATGGAAACATTACGACTAAACCAGGCTCCGGCTTAATCTTTCGTATAAACTTCTCTCCACCAAAACAAGGAAGTCCATAGCCAGGTCTATTGAACTCAATCCAACCCGCCGTTGGGTCACTGTCTCTGCCATTTCCCTCATAGATATTCACATAAAATACACCACTCAGCCAGCCTTTATTGTGTATGTGGCCTGATTGATAATTCGTTGGACCAAGGAAATTCGCCCAAATATCTATACTATATTTGTCCGGTTTAATCGCTAAAAATGGATGATTTTGGTCACATGGTAATTCTGATATGTACTGATTTATAGTTTTCTCGAGACTTAATTTTAAAATATCTAAAATTGGATCCTGATGCTCAAAAAGTCTCGGCACTATTGCTCCACCTCTGATTGCCCTTTGCGTTGGGTCCCATTCCGATGTGCGATTTGGATGCCTTTTTAATACATCTCTTAATTTTGAGTTGAAACTACTTATACCTCCATGCTTTTCGTTTATCTCTAAAAAGCGAGACTTTACTAGGTCGCCAAATCCTATTAGATAGTCTACTTTTGATTTTTCATCCGCTCCCATTAAAGCTACTGTTTTGTATGCGAGTGATCTGATATTTTGAGGATCCGCTTCTAATACAGAGTTTAAAGTTTTTAGAGCTTCATATGGTTCCTTTAATTTTAAATAAATAGCAGCCAGGTTATTTAATGCCGGTATTGAGTCCGGTTCGATAACTGATGCTGTACGGTATAGGTGAAGCAAAATACTCAACAGTTTATCATCTTGCAAAGAAACGGACTGGATCAAATTACCAAGAGAAATAAGCGTCGCTGCTTGACTTGGATATAATAAAATAGCGCGCCTGTAGGCTGTGCTTGCAATATCATATTCATTAACTTGACTATGATAATCACCCGCTAAAACATGCGCCTTCATATACTCTGGGTAGTGTTTTAACACTATGGGTAAAATTTTCTTAACCTCATTATATTTGCCATTTGTGAAAGATAATTTCGCCAAGAGGGTTAGGGCTATTGGATGTGTATTAGCCACTCTTAAAATACTACGGTAAATACGCTCTGCTTCTTTGAGTTGGCCCAAATTATGGTGAGCGATGCCTGTTGAAAGAGCTTTTTGAATATCCATAAACTATCAACAATCTATTAACTTAATTATTTTAACAATTTATCTATAAACTGCTTTTTTCCAAAGTGACTTAAAGTTACAAATCATCACACACGCAACTAGACAGCGGCGCTGCTTTATTTTATACACCGAGTCAGTGCGTTTAATGTACAGATATTTTTTGTTCGTTTTCGCACTTGCCCAGGTAGCTCAGTTGGTAGAGCAGTGGACTGAAAATCCGCGTGTCGGTGGTTCAAATCCGCCCCTGGGCACCATTTTTTATTAAATCTGGTTTTTCTCTTTGCCTGTAATAAAACCCAAATGCATAATCGCTCAAAGAACACACCGCTCAATCGCCCACCGAAGTCAAATGATGGCAATGCCCACAACACCAGAAACGACTATAAACCTGCGGTAAAGGTTCCAACCACGCCCTTTTTCTTCAAATTCTCTATCTTAGGCGTACTGTAGCCAAGTTCCGTCAACACCTCCTCGTTATGCTGGCCAATATGCGGGCTATGAGTGAGGTGGTCGTCAGTCTCCGGAATAGGCTGACCTGGAATAGTCGCCATTGGGATAAGCCCTAAAGTGTCGTTCTCAACCAAGCGAATGGCATTGACTGCTTGAACCTGTGTATCTTCAAATAGATCGATATGGGTCTGTACCTTGGCATTCAAGATATCGGCTTCGGAAATCAACTTATTCCATTCGTCGCTGGTCCTGGTCTCGATGATAGGGCGGATTAGGGACAGCAAAAAATCACCATTGGCCACTCTCTGACGCGGCCCAACGAAGCGCGGATCGTCAATCCATTCCTCTCTACCGATTACGGCACAAAAACTCTTAAACTGGGTATCGCGGCGGGCATTGATCGATATAAAACCATCCTTCGTTTTGAAACTTCCGACCGGCATGCCTATAGGCTCCGCATCTCCACCTTGGAGATAGGACTCCATAATTGCAGCCTCTTGGAACACCATGGCTGATTCCAACAGACTGGTTTCGATCAGCTTGCCTTTGCCCCTCATTGCCTGTCCATACAAAGCGGCGGCGGCTGCCTGGAAGGCGTAGAGGCCGCTGGCAAAATCGAGCGCCAACATGTTAATCCGTTGCGGCAAACCGTTGATATCACGATTGATCGACATCATTCCTGTATATGCCTGCATTACGGAGTCGGTCGCGGGTTGATCGCGACGCGGTCCTTTCTGGCCAAACCCAGTAATCGCAACGTAGATGACTTTTGAGTTTGTCTTGACGACAGAATCATAATCGAGGCCAAGTTTTGCGAGCTTTCCAACCCGATAATTCTGGATCATCACGTTGCATTCAGCGGCTAGTTGTTTGGCAATCTCTATTCCTTCGGGTGCCTTCAAATCAACGGCAAGGCTCCGCTTTCCACGATTAACGACAACTGAGTGTGCTGTCTGATCGCCAACGGCTTTGCCAAGCTGGCGACCCCAGCATCCAGCACCAGGCGGTTCTAATTTTATTACGTCAGCACCGTTACGAGCGAAATGCATACCGCAATAGGGTCCGGCAACGCCCTGACTAAGATCGAGCACCTTCACCCCCTCGAAGGGCAGATCATCATCATGCACCATTTATTTAATCTCCAGTCGAATTCATATAGTTCGTTCCAAGTACCCATATAACCTAAACAGCGCGCCTTTTTCAGCCATCATGGTGAAATTATTCTCACTCACTAGCACTTTACGCTTTATATAGTTGTTTTTATTATTTAAGTACCCTGTAACCAGCTATCTAAATCGTCAATTAACCTCATCTCCTGGTTTTGGTTTAGAAATATTTGGGAATTAAGAACAGTTTTTGAATTAGTTCAAGAATAATATTTGGATGCAGGATAATAACGCGAACAAAACTTTTGGGAGCAGCACATAAATGGCTAAAGCCCTAATTGATTTACCAATCAATACTCCAGCCCCTCTCCAAGTTCATGTGAATAGAAACGGTTCCAAAGAGAGCTTGCATGAAATTGATGTGGCTGTTTGTGATGCAGATGGAAAAGTTATATTGGGTATGGGCGATGAAGAAAGCGTGATTTTTCCTCGATCCGCAATGAAACCCCTTCAAGCTATTGCACTTGTCGAACTTCTAAACTCGTCAGCCGATATTCCTGAGTTTTCAACCGCTGAAATTGCATTAATTTGTGCAAGCCATAATGGTGAAATATTGCATACTGAGGCTGTAACTAAGTTACTTGATAAATTTGACATATCAATTGATGAGCTGATTTGTGGTGCTCACTGGTCAACGCATCAAGAAACGATGAT
Source organism: SAR116 cluster bacterium AG-313-A07 (assembly GCA_003284265.1). Classification (GTDB taxonomy): domain Bacteria; phylum Pseudomonadota; class Alphaproteobacteria; order Thalassobaculales; family Thalassobaculaceae; genus UBA7326. Next base: position 52,283 of record QBVV01000001.1, on the reverse strand, counting down.
ATCACAGGTCAGACGCATGGATGAACCTCATAAAGTCCATAATAATTGCAGCGGCAAACATGCCGGTATGTTAATCCTCTCAAAACTTATGAATGGAAAGACGGCCGGCTATGCTAAGCTGACCAATATGGTCCAACAGCGTATACTGGGCACTTTGGAGTTCATGACCGGTTTAGATTTGATGCAGTACACACATGGAATAGATGGCTGTGGTGCGCCCGTGTTTTCAGCCCCGCTGGGAAATTGGGCGAGGGCATTTGCTCTATTTGCTGGTGGCGGAGAACTACCTGAAACAAGGCATAATGCTTGCCAGAGAATACGTAAGAGTATAGCAGCAAAGCCATTATACATTGCCGGTCATGATAGAGCATGTAGCGCTATAAACTCTGCCTACGGCGAAGCCATTACCGTTAAAACAGGTGCCGAGGGTGTTTATTCTGCTGCATTTCATGAATTAGGGCTGGGAACCGTGCTAAAAGCCAGAGATGGTAACAAAAGAGGAGCAGAAGTTGCTATAGGCGCAATTATCCGAGCTTTAGGTTATCCAACAGATGGCCTGGTTAAGAACTTTTTCGAACCCAAGGTGCTAAACTGGGCGGGGGAAGAGGTTGGTGACATTACCGTGCCGCAGTTCCTGTAAGGTTTTAACTGTCTAAGCATTTTTTTCTACTTTACTTGAAAGCATCCGCTTTGCTTCTTTAAACAGTTAGAGTAAGCGTCAACTGTTGCGGGGTCGAGAAACCACTCAAATGCGGTTTTCGCATCACCGCATTACCTTAATCTACAGCAAATGCGGCGGCCATGATTAGGTCTCAAACGTATTGTGGCGCGAAGAGTGCTTTTATTTAAGTGGATTGTTATTAATCAAACGGGCTACCCTGCTATTTATACTATGAGTAGAGGTGGATCTATTAACTAGATTCGTGACAGCTTGGCTAACCACGGCAAGCGTTATCAGGCACACACATATGGCTTTTGCAATGGTCCAAATGCATGATGCGATTATTGAAGGTGCTTTTTATCAAAATTTTTTCCAATGGGAGTTAGATGACACATGAAACGTATTTATGAATTTGCACGCAAACCAGCAATTCGAAATTATACAATTTTGGATCTTCAAGACCTGAAAGTAACAGGCAAAAAGCTATCCATGGCCAATCCATCAAATGCCAATGAAATACGAGCCTGTAAAGAAGCAGGCATTGATTTATTCGTTGTTGGCATGGATCAAATAGACGATGTTCGCTCCATCGCACCAACGCATTTCACTCGTGTGGGATCAAGATGGGCACAGTTCGACTCTAACGAAGAACTCCTAGCTGATGCCTTCGAAGCAATGCGTCGTGGTGCGGACATGTATTATACTTTGCGTTCACTTAATGCCATAGAGATGATGACACGCGAAGGCATACCAGTACAGAGCCATATAGGGCTCATACCCACTTTCAGTCACTATTGCGGTGGTTTGCGTGGATGGGGCCGCAAAGCTGATGAAGCACTTAAAATATTTGAGACCCTCAAACGAATGGAAGATGTAGGCGTAATTGCTGTGGAAGCAGAGTGTATAGCCGAAGAAGTGTTAGAAGCAGTCAATAAAAAAACCTCTATTGTGACCTTCTCATTGGGGTCGGGAATGGCGGGAGATGTAATTATGTCTTTTGTAGCTGATATTTGTGGTGAGGCTAGCGAAGAGGATAAACCACCAAAACACGCTCATGCTTTCGGCAATGTTGGACGCTTACACAAACAGATCCATGAAGAACGCGTTGCGGCTCTTGGTCAGTTCCACAGCGAAGTAGTTGCAGGCAACTTCCCATATCAACAAACCAACATCTCGATGCATGAGGGAGAAAGAGATAAATTTCTCGAGGCTCTTGATAAATGGAGCCCAACGCATCAATGACGGGTGGATTTAAATATGGGTAATTATGGATATTAAGATAAAAAGACTTTAGTCACTGGTGCAAGTAATGCTGTTAATGGGTTTGAGGAGCAAAAAATCTTCCTCAAACCTGAGTTATTGTCCAGGTTAAACCACTTTAGCAAGGCACATAGCTCACCGCTTAGCACCATTTCCATTAAATAATCTTGTTAGATTAGTATATATATGCAACGCAGAATAGCTTCATATAGATGCCAATTGATGCATTTTCGATATTACTGCATTCTATAAACTTTGCTTCCATTTATTATTAATTGATTTATTAAAAGAAGTCTCTCCGTAGCGGTGATTTGGAAACCAAATACAAAAAGGATATTAACTTGTTTTGTGGATATTGATTACTTGCACTCTTGTAACAACGCTCTATGGGACAAATTTGACGATCGCAAATGTTTCATTACCCCAAATTCAAGGTGCATTATCAGCCAGTCCAGATCAAATCTCCTGGGTCGTAACGTCAAATTTAATTGCAACAGCAGTTACCATCCCACTGGCCGGCTGGATTGCAAATAAGTTTGGCCGACGCCGTTCCATGATATGGGGCGTTATGGGTTTTGGTGTCGCAACCTTAATGTGTGGGCTCTCCTCATCTCTAGCTGAACTCATTTTATGGCGTGTTTTACAATCAGCGTTTTGTTCACCACTAATGGCTATCGCTCAATCTGTTGTCATAGATGAATTTACCGGTGACCGCAGAAGCAAGGCTACATCCATTTATATGATGGGTGTTGGGATACCCCCCACCATAGCGCCTATAATAGGTGGGTATGTCTGTGAAGAGTTATCTTGGTCCTGGGTTTTCTTTATTTTAGTACCAGTAGCATTTCTTGCTATAATTGGATTATTAAAATCAATAAAACCCGACCCACCGAGACCAAGAACTATAAAGCTTGATTGGATTGGGTTTATCAGCTTAGCAATCACCATCGCGTGCATTCAGTTAGTGCTTGATCGTGGAGAACGCGAGGAATGGTTGAGTTCAGGTGAAATTCTACTCGAATGTTTTTTGATTATAATATTCGGATGGATATTTTTCTTTCATAGCTTAACTTCCAAACGCCCCTTATTTGATCTACGCCTCTTCCTGAATCGCAACTTTGCATTGGGTATAATCATACATTGTATATTTGGAATGTTATTTGTTACACCCTTAGTGGTTATTCCTTCAATGCTTCAACAACTTGGCGATGTGCCCGATGTTACTGTTGGTGTCCTAATGGCCTTGCGTTTTGTAGCAACAGCAGTAGCCATGCTTATAATGGTATTTTTTGCAAGTCAATGGAACCCAAGGGCCCTGCTTTTACTTGGATTTGGTCTTCACACATACGCGGGCATTCTGATGTCTACATTTGATATGAACACATCAATATTTGATATGGCTTGGGCATTATCAATTACAGGGCTAGGCGTTGGTTTTTTATGGGTCCCCATGACCATAGTGACATTTTCGAATTTAGATTCAAAACGTTCTGTAGAGGGTGCCATGATGTGGAATTTTATGCGCAGCATCGGGTCAAGCTTTCACATTTCATTGAGCTTTATAGTAATTTTCCATACACAGAAGATTAATTATGCAGACCTCGTGGAGTGGATAAATCCATACATCAATCATTTAAAGAGTAATTTTCTGGCCAACGATCAAATCAGCTTCATTAGTGCAGCCGAAGAAATTAGCCGACAAGCCACCAACATTGGTTATATCAATGTCTTCAATTTTTTCTTATGGACGTCATTACTCGCATACCCTTTAATTATGTTAATTTCATGGCCCCCCAAAAGCGTGGGCAATGCATCTTAACTAGCTTTCTTTTGCATATGTTCCGCCGCATTGAAATAAGGTAGATTGTCTCGGTTGGAACACCCCATCACGGCCAGCCTTTCAGCAATCCTGAGGGCCTTGAGATATTTCCGCTCTATCTCAATATCTGAATGGTCTGCCAAAATATTACCGCAAAGAGATATGCCGTAGTGCGATTGGAGTGTACGTATTTGTTTTCCTGCCAGCATTCCGTTTGCTATGAGTGTTAACTGAAAGTCATCTTGCTTAACTATTTGGATTTTTTTATCAACTAGGTAGGCTCTTATTTTTGCTTCTGTATTTAAAGCAACATCCCAAAATTCAGATTCAGAATTAGTAGCTTCACTAGAAACTTCGGAAAAAGCCATGCAGAAAGCAAGAAATACCATTTCTTTGGGTTCAGCAGACTTCCAAGCCGCATTTCCAAGTGTTCCCCATATTGATAAGTCCATCTCCTGATAAACCTTTTCAACTCTATCGTAAAAAAGTCTTCTCAACCCAATTTCATTGAGAGTACTGTCTATTTTCTGCTCTTTACGAATATCGATCGAAGCAACCGATCCACAGGCGGGACACCCACTATCTGAGTATGTATTCTTCTTGTAGATATGAGAACAACGAAGACCTGAATTCAATTTATTTTCGCATAGTAGATAAATATTATCATTATCATCATGCTCGAGCTGTTGCCCAATCCAGTTAAAACGATTTTTGAATTGTACATAGGAACGACGATGGTTCCACAAGCTCCATTGCAACTTTTCTACTGGACCAAACGTGCTCCAGTTCGAACTAACATCGATTACAACACATTTTTCCTTGCCTGGTGCGGAACGAAGACCCCTTCCAACGGTTTGTCCCCAAACAACTTTCGATAAAGTTGGGCGAAGATGAACAATTATATTACAGTGAGGATTATCCCAACCTTCGGCGAGCACACCGACCGAGACCATCGCCTCTATTTCCCCATCCTCATGCTGTTTTAGTAACCTCATTCGTTCTGCTATTGGAGTATTAGCAGTCACTATTGCTACTTGAATACCTGCCTGTTCAATTTTTTCTAAGGTCGCCTCTGCGACCGTTACATCGGGGCAAAACCAGGCTGAAATTGGCTTGGGAGAGACGTTGCTCCTCTCCTCTTCATAAATAAAAAGTGCATAATCGATCATCGAGGACTTGACGATTGCTGGCGCTAATTTGGAAACTGGAAAATCGCCTGAGCTAATATCTATACTTTTTAAGTCAAGGTCATGAACAAAGTGCGGTCTATAAATTGGTGGAACCAAGATGCCTTCTTCTATTAAAGTCTCAATATCCGCACAGTCAATTATCGCATCAAAAGCTAAATTCAGTTGGTCCCGCTGATCTCCGGTTCTTCTTTCGGGTGACGCGGTAAGCCCCATAAATTGAGCGTCCGGTTTCCCATAGCTTTCAAAATCATCTAGAATTTTCTTATACCCGGACCCGTTTGGTGAAACTCGATGGGCCTCATCCACTATGATAAGGTCTGCCAGTCTTATGGCCTCTTCTAAAACCTCTTTAGCCCGCATATTTGTCGAAAGTAAAATATCATAATCCTTGAAAGCTGGGCCAGATTCCGACAACGATAATTTACGTACCTTGTGACGTTTACTTAACGCACGTTCAAGCTGCTCTAAAAGAACTAACCGATGGCACAGTACTAATATTTTTTTTTCTTTGTAAAAACGCTCCACAATTTCACTGGCCAGGATCGTTTTCCCTGCCCCCGTCGGAGCTTTGAGAATGAATCTCTTATTTTGTTTAATGATTGAGGGATAATCATCTATTATCTTTTGTTGCCAGCTTCTCAGGATCATTAGCTTTATATCACTTCATTTTTTATTTCACTTAATAACCGGGCTTTCATACCAATCCATTTCTCTAACAGCTGAGAAATAATATTGTAGACAGTTAAATTCAAGCGCATTACCCGAACTAACTAAACGTCCCGGCGAGGACCTTATATTTATTAAACAAATTCTCTAAACTCATCAATGGTTGGCGGTGGGGGTGGGATTTGAACCCACGGTACGCTTTCACGCACAACGGTTTTCGAGACCGCCCCGTTCAGCCACTCCGGCACCCCACCATAATCAGGCACTTTGCCTTTGTTTACTAGTTCATTGGTATATAGCCAACTTCTTTCTCAAATTTAAGAGATTAAGCATATTTTTTAACGATTTTGCCCTTATAAATCACCTTTCTCAGTTGACAGTCGCAACTTGCACTGTATATTCCGCGGCTACGCTTAGTTAATGACTATCAACGTGCATGTAAATCTGTAAAAAAGAGTTGTGCTATGTATGCAGTACTGAAAACTGGAGGCAAGCAATACAAGGTTGCCCCTAATGATATAATTATGGTTGAAAAACTAGCGATAGACGCTGGAACTTCAATAGAAATTGATGAAGTGTTGATGATTGGTGACAATGAGACATCAACAGTAGGGGCCCCACTAATAGAGGGTGCCCGAGTGGCTGCCGAGGTTTTAGAGCAAAAGCGCGCTAAAAAGATAACGGTATTTAAGAAAAAACGACGTCAAAATTATCGAAGAACCATAGGACATCGACAAGAATTAACAGTTTTAAGGATAACTGATATACTGGCAGCGGGGGAAGCTAAAAAACAACCTAAGGTCACTTCCAAGGCTAAATCAGCTGCCAAAGAACCAAACGAAAGCAAGGCCGCACCAAAAGCAAAAACGACACCTAAGGCCAAAGCCGCACCAAAAGCAGAGACAAAACCAAAGGCCAAAGCCGCACCAAAAGCAAAGACAAAACCAAAGGCCAAAGCCGCACCAAAAGCCGAAGCTTCAAATACAGAGGAGTAGGGAAAAATGGCACATAAAAAAGCAGGTGGTAGCTCAAGAAATGGACGAGACTCAGCCGGTCGACGTCTTGGCGTTAAAAAATACGGGGGAGAAGTAGTGATTCCTGGAAATATTTTGGTTCGTCAACGCGGAACTAAATTCCATCCTGGCGTGAACGTCGGTATGGGGAAAGACCATACGTTATATGCCAAAACAACCGGTGAAGTTGCGTTCCGACACAAAACAGGTAATCGAACCTATGTAACGGTCCAACCAAAGACGTTAGCCGCCGAGTGAAAATAAATTAATCAACTAATATAAATCTAAGTCAGTTTTTGGATCTGTAGGCCGTAACATTTTGACCAAAAAATGTTTACTGATATAGTAAGTATACCCATTAATCAAATACTCAGTGAAAGAGATAGTATCTATTCCTTTGATGGTGTGATGCAAAAGAGCCTGCAGAAATGAAGTTTCTTGATCAAGCAAAAATACATATAAAAAGCGGTGATGGTGGAAGTGGGTGCGCCAGCTTCAGACGTGAGAAATACATTGAGTTTGGTGGACCCGACGGAGGAGACGGTGGCCGTGGGGGGCATGTGATAGCTGAATGCGTTGACGGATTAAACACCTTAATTGACTATAGATATCAACAACACTTTAAAGCTAAAACCGGAAGACCAGGTGCAGGAAAACAAAAATCTGGCGCGTCAGGTGATGATATAATACTCAAATTACCCGTCGGCACACAAATTCTTGATGAGAGTAAACATAATATTTTAGCTGATTTGACACAAATTGGACAAAAAATAATACTTGCCATCGGTGGTGACGGTGGCTTTGGAAATATTCGATACAAGACTTCTACCAACAGAGCGCCCCAGAAATTTTTACCTGGGTGGCCCGGTGAAGAGAAATCTATTTGGTTAAGGTTAAAACTCATAGCAGACGCTGGGTTAGTCGGCCTCCCTAATGCTGGAAAATCAACTTTTCTATCCGTAGTCACGCATGCGAAACCAAAAGTGGCTGATTACCCGTTTACTACCCTTCATCCCAATTTAGGAGTAACTGGTTTTTTAGATAATGAGTTTGTTATCGCTGACATCCCAGGATTGATAGAAGGAGCACATCAAGGGTTAGGGTTGGGTGATCGTTTTCTTGGGCATGTTGAGCGATGTTCCATTCTATTGCATTTAATAGATGTAAATCAAAAGGATCCCCTTCAATCATACAACACTATTCGTAATGAACTTGAAGCTTATGGGGCTGGATTAAAAAATAAAGCTGAGATTATTGGCGTAACAAAAATTGACACTTTAGATTATAAAAATGCAGAGAAAATTAGGGATTGGTTATCTAAGGCCACAAAAAAGCCTGTATTTTTAATCTCCTCTTCAACTCAACGGGGTTTGAAGGAGGTATTATCCAATTTATCACTAGAGATTAAAAACCAAAAATCCGCGCGCAAAACGAAGGATACCAACCACAGAAGTAGCGAGGCATGGAGCCCTCATTGATAAAAAAACGTAAAACCCCAATACGAGCACCCAAAGGTCGTTTAGTAGTGAAGATAGGATCCGCTCTACTTGTCGACGATCGTACAGGTGAAATCCGACATGAGTGGTTGAATAAGCTAGCGGATGATATAGCGGACCTCAAAAATAAAGGCAAAGAAGTACTAATAGTGTCATCTGGGGCAATCGCTGTTGGGAGCCAACATTTAGGTATTAACCAACAAATTTTAAAACTAGAAGAAAAACAGGCGGCAGCCGCGACTGGGCAAATCAGATTGGCGCACGCTTACGAAACAGCATTAGCCAGGCACTCAATTACTGTCGCTCAAATACTATTATCACCAGGTGACACAGAGGAAAGAAGACGTCATTTAAATGCTAGAGCTACATTAACGACACTCTTAAAGCTTGGTGTGATCCCAGTAATCAACGAGAACGATACTGTCACGACAAAAGAAATTCGTTTCGGGGATAATGACAGACTTGGAGCACGTGTTGCTCAAATGATTAGCGCCGATACGCTTATACTTTTATCTGACGTTGACGGTTTATATGAGCGGGATCCCAAAAAAGATCCAAGCGCAAAACATATTGAGAATGTAGAGCGTATCTCCCCAGAAATTATCGCAATGGCTGGTGTAGCTGGAACAAATTATGCATCTGGCGGCATGATCACCAAGCTTGAGGCCGCCAAAATAGCAACTAGTGCAGGGTGCAGAATGGCAATTGTCGCTGGAAAAATAATGAACCCACTTGCTGCTTTGGAGAATGGTGCTCGCTGCACGTGGTTTCAAGCATCGTCGACACCGCGGGGCGCTAGAAAGAGGTGGATTGCAAGTGCTATTAACCCTAACGGCGCAATTTTTCTAGATGAAGGCGCGATGAAAGCCTTATATAGTGGACGAAGTATCTTGCCTGCGGGTATATTAGAAGTAACAGGATCTTTTAAAAGAGGGGATTTAGTGACTGTTCTTAGCTCAAATGGAGATGAGTTGGCAAAGGGTCTAGTGGCTTATTCAGCGAGCGATGCAATGATGATTAAGGGTCACAAGTCGAGGGAAATAGAAAGTATCTTGGGTTACCGAGGCCGCGATGAATTAATACATCGAGACGATCTAGTCTTGAATGAATAGAGATATTTCAATGGGATCAGAGAGCAAACTTTCAGCAAAAGATATTTCTTCACTAATGAGTGAAATGGGTGCAAAGGCGGCTAAAGCAGGACAGATAATAAAGCAAGCCGCATCGACGCAAAAGGATAACGCTCTGAAAGTTGCAGCACAGCAAATAAAGAACAATAAAGATATGATTTTAAGGGCTAATTCCATAGATATGGATCACGCCTCCAGGAAAGGGTTGAAGAGCTCGTTAATCGATAGACTTGATTTAAGTGGTAATAGGCTTGGGGATATGGCTATTGGTTTGGAAAGTATAATAGAGTTACCTGATCCAGTGGGCCAGGTAATAAAATCATGGCGTCGTCCAAATGGGTTAGAAATAAGTCAAATCAGTGTTCCTCTTGGAGTTATTGGTATTATTTACGAATCAAGGCCGAATGTAACGGCAGATGCAGGCGGTTTGTGTTTAAAATCGGGGAACGCTGTCATTCTAAGGGGCGGATCAGAATCGTTCAACACCTCCAAAGCGATCGTTTCGTGTCTGCACGAGGGACTTAGGTCAGCAAATTTGCCAGAAAACTGCATTCAGATAGTCCCAACGAAAGACCGAGGGGCTGTTGGTCGGCTACTCGCCATGACTAAATATATAGACGTTATCGTCCCGCGTGGAGGAAAATCTCTTGTGGAGCGTGTTCAAAATGAAAGCCGTGTTCCAACGATCGCACATTTAGAGGGGCTTTGCCATGTCTATGTAGATAACGATGCCGACACGGAAATGGCTTGTAATATTGTGTTAAACGCAAAGATGCGCCGAACTGGAGTTTGTGGAGCCGCAGAAACACTGTTAATAGATCGACCAGCAGCAGAAAGACTATTACCACCTTTAGCCAAAAAGTTAATGGAAGAAGGTTGTGAACTCAGAGGAGATGCTTCTTCTAGAGCGCTTGTATCAGGCATAAAAACTGCAACAGAAAATGATTGGAGCACAGAATATCTGGATGCAATTTTATCAGTTAAAATAGTAGATGGAGTAAGTGGGGCTATTACCCATATTGGTGATTATGGGTCAAATCATACAGATACTATAGTCACCAATAATGAACTAGTAGCAGAGAAATTTTTAAGCGAAGTAGACAGCGCTATAGTGCTACATAATGCATCAACACAATACGCCGATGGTGGAGAGTTTGGTCTTGGCGCCGAGATTGGTATATCGACAGGGCGTCTTCATGCAAGGGGACCTGTAGGCGCTGAACAACTAACCTGCTTCAAATATGTTGTGCGCGGCAACGGACAAACACGCCCGTGATCCGAAGAAATATTTTATTTAACCAGAAGAAAAAAACTATACTTCCCTCATCTTCAGTAAAAGGAAGTTTCAATGGTCAGACTATTGGTTTACTCGGGGGGTCATTCAATCCTGCTCATGCTGGCCATAAAATGATAACAGAATTTGCTCTTAAACGACTTCGTTTAGATACAATATGGTGGTTAGTCTCCACCCAAAACCCCCTAAAATCAAAGATGGGCATGGAGCCTCTAAGCAATCGCATCAATACGGCGCGCTCTATTGCAAATCACCCAAAAGTGTCCGTCAAGCCAATAGAATTTCAATTGAATACTTTTTATACAGCCGACACAATTCGTATTCTTAAAAAAAGATATCGACAGACCAAATTTATATGGATCATGGGAGCCGATAATCTCGTTCAATTCTCAGAGTGGAAAGATTGGGATAAAATTGCTACAATGGTAACTATTGCCGTATTCAATCGCCCAGGTTATTCACAAAAAGCTCTGTCCAGTAAGATGGCCAGGAAATATTCGGGTCGCCGGATATCCGAATACAAATGTGCATTAGCCGCTAAATTAAAGCCTCCACGATGGGTGTTTTTACACACATTATTGAACCCGATTTCGTCTACTAAAATAAGAGAAAAAAATAAATCCAACCTCATGGATAGAGGAGAACGTCATATCTAAAACTACTACCACGGTCCATAATCCAGATTTGGTTAACCTTGTCACAAAAACTTTAGAGGATTTCAAAGCGCATGAAATTGTTAACATTGAACTAACAGGAAAATCTTCGATTGCAGATCATATGCTGATAGCGAGTGGAACCTCTTCAAGACAGGTCACGGCTATGGCAGAAAACCTAATAAGCCGCCTGAAACAAAGTGGGGTCAAATCAATTAATGTAGAGGGTATCAATTTTGGTGATTGGGTTTTAATTGATGGTGGCGATATAATTATTCATCTTTTTCGACCCGAAGTCAGAGCCTTTTACGGCCTAGAAAAAATGTGGGGCATAGAGTTTGAAACCAATTAATAGAAACTTCGACGGGAATTAAAATTTATATCGGAACATGAGAATCACTATTGTAGCAGTTGGAAAGCTTCGGCAAAGCATATTTAGTCAACTTTACGGTCTGTATGCAAAGCGTCTTCGGTGGGAACTCAGATTGCGTGAAATTGAACCTCACAACAGCAAAAATATAAAAGAACAACAACGGCACGAGTCAGCTCGATTGTTGGCTCTTATTCCTAATGGTGCCCAGATTATAATATTGGATGAAAATGGAGAAACGTTATCTAGCTCCGGGCTTGCATCTTGGATAGACAGCAAGATACAAAATGGTAGCAAAGATATTTGCATAGTAATTGGCGGCGCAAATGGTTTAGACTTAGATATTTTTCCAAAATCAAATTTAATACTAGCACTCGGTCGCTTAACTTGGCCTCATCTCATGGTTCGTGGTATGATACTTGAGCAAATTTATAGAGTACAACAGATCCTTTCAGGTCATCCATATCATAAAGACTAACTGTCGAAAGCGCAGAGATATCTATGAAACCAATCATTCTTTGTATTATGGACGGCTGGGGAATCAGCAATGAAACAAATCATAATGCAATCAAAATGGGGAATACACCTGTATTTGATGAACTTCTGAGAAAATACCCTAATGGGATTATGCAAGCATCGGGAACACATGTTGGATTGCCTGCAGGCCAGATGGGAAATTCAGAAGTTGGCCATATGAATTTGGGCGCTGGCAGAATCGTGGTTCAAGACTTACCTCGCATCAATAATATAATAGAAAATGGTCTTTTAGCAGACAACTTGGCATTAAATAATCTCATAAAAGAAGCAAAAAACTCAAATGGAAAATGCCATTTGATTGGATTACTTTCAGATGGCGGCGTTCATAGCCACCAAAGTCATTTAGAGGGCATAGCCAATTATTTAAGTAATGCTGGTATCGAGGTATGCTTCCATGCGATCCTAGATGGAAGAGATACATCACCCCAAAGTGCCAAAGACTTTGTGAAGCAATTTCAACAAAATACCCATGAGGCAGTTTCTATTGCCACTTTAATTGGACGATTTTATGCCATGGATCGAGATAGTCGTTGGGAAAGAATAGAGAAAGCATTCAATGCAATCGTCAATGCTAATGGTAAGAGTGGAAATGACCCTATATTAGAAATAGAGGCGCAGTATCAAAGTGGAACAACAGACGAATTCTTGGAGCCAGTGATTCTAAATAGTTACCCGGGCATTCAAGATGGTGACACACTCCTTTTTGGGAACTTTCGCGCCGACCGTGCACGAGAATTACTCTCCGCTATTTTTGAACCAAGTTTTTTCTTTTTCAATCGACCCGTTCTGCCAATTATAAATTTTAAGGCTGGTTTGGTTTCATACTCGGAATCATTAGATAATCATTTAGAAACTTTAGTTCCAAAAACCAATCTAGAAGATACGATTGGCGAAGTGGTATCAAAACACGGATTAAAACAATTAAGGATAGCTGAAACTGAAAAATACCCTCATGTGACATTTTTTTTAAATGGAGGGAGGGAGGATAAATTTGAGGGAGAGGAACGAATTCTTATTCCCTCTCCGAAAGTAACAACTTATGATCTACAGCCTGAGATGTCTGCTGAGTCGTTAACAGATAATTTACTGATGGCAATCAACGAAAAGAAATTTGATTTCATAGTAGTTAATTATGCTAACCCTGATATGGTGGGCCATACTGGAGATCTAAAAGCAGCAATAACGGCTGTTGAAACCGTAGACCGCTGCATAGGTCGTTTAGTCAACGAATTGAAAAAAGTTGGCGGATTAATGCTTTTGACATCCGATCACGGAAATTGCGAAGTGATGCTAGATCATCAAACCGGAGGACCACATACTTCCCATACGACTAATCTAGTTCCAACAGTTTTAGTAAACGCGTGCCCTAAAAAATACAAATTAAAGAATGGTAAATTGGCTGATGTAGCGCCAACTTTACTAGAATTACTAGGACTCCCAGCACCACATCGTATGAGTGGAAAATCTATGTTAGCTGTTTTAAAAAACTAATGAATAGCGCCCTGTATTCTAAGGGTTATTTTAGCCGATATTTCATCGCCCTTGTATGTTTTCTATTTATATATAATTCAACAGAATCGTATGGTGGTTATAATAACAGTATAAAGGAAACCTTAGCTGGCATTAAAGAAGAATTGAAGAAGTCTAAGAGTCGTGCCGTAGCACATGAAAAAGCAATTAAAAGTTCAAAAATAAATATTCTGGCTTTAACTGACCAAGAAAGGAAGCTAGAAAAGCAGCTGAAGCAGCTTAAATATAAATCCGCCGAGCTTACCATTGTATTACAGAAGATAGCTTCACAGCCTATTTTCAATTCTTTCCTTTCGCCAAATAAATCTCTATCAACGGCAAGGTCTATCACCCTGATAAACTTTTTGAGAGACGAACTAACGACAGCAAAAGTGCGTTTAAATGCAAAATTGGCTGAATCTAATATCTTAAAAAGTAAAATCAATCTTGAACGAAATCGTTTCGAAAAAACAGCACGGGGGCTAACACTATTAAATAAAAAATTAACCTCTCTAATTACTAGGCACAATTTTATATCGGACCAACAGAGCCTTAACCATGTTGCAGACGAGGTAAGGCTTGAAAACTTATCGACTGATCTTCAAAGACTGCTGTTAAAATTAAAAAACGGCAACCTAGAAAAAGATGCATTTATAAAAAAATTAGAACAACTCTCCAAAAACACTGTGTACAAACAGCCTTTTTCACGTTCCATCAAACCTGAGACGACCTCAATTACACAAGGCCCTCTCAGCAAAGGTTATCAAAATAAAAAATCTAACGAGAAAAAGGTGGGATTTCTATCTCCTAGATCATTTCTTAAAAATAAACATAATGTCGGTTTGCCCGTAAAAGGAAAAATAGTTAAGCTGTTCGGACAAACTGACCCTATTGGCCTAACCACAAAAGGAATTACAATTAGTACAAGACCAGGTGCGCACGTAGTCGCTTCTTTTGATGGAAGAGTAATTTACGCGGGCCCTTTTAGAACGTATGGCAATATTTTAATCATTGATCATGGTGAAGGGTTCAGCACTTTACTAGTTGGCTTGGGCTATATTGGAGTAAAAACTGAGCAAGTTATTTTAGGCGGGGAGCCAGTTGGAAAGATGGAAACTGGCTCACTCAAAAATAAAGAAATAAATCAGAAACTATACATCGAACTGCGAAAACATGGTAAACCTATTGACCCAATGGCATGGATGTCCTGAAAAAGAATGCGATTAAGTTATGGCAATAAATAAAACGGCACTAAAAACGTTTATAAGTTTATTAAAGGGAGATGTTTTGAAGAACAGTGTCGCATATATTTTTGCCATAATCGTGGTTTTGAATACTCCATCAAATGCTTATTCTAACGATACCTATAGGCAACTAAATCTGTTTGGTGATGTGTTTGAACGCGTTCGAGCAGAATACGTGGATGAAGTAACCGACCAACAACTCATAGAAGCTGCAATAAATGGAATGCTAACATCTCTTGACCCTCATTCCAGTTTTCTAAATGCAAAGAGCTTCAAAGATATGCGTGTCCAAACTAAAGGAGAGTTTGGTGGGATAGGCATCGAGGTTACTATGGAAAATGGTTTGATCAAAGTAGTTTCACCGATAGACGACACACCTGGAGCTAAAGCCGGTTTAGAGCCAGGAGATTTAATAACGCATCTAAATAATGAGGCTATTTTAGGTTTAACCCTTAGAGAAGCTGTCGACAAGATGCGGGGTCCAGTGGGGGAGGAAATAGTTCTCGGTGTACGCAGAGAGGGTATTAAACCGTTTAAATTAACAATAAAACGCGCTATAATTAAAATAAGTTCGGTCCGTTATGAAGCGATCGAAGATATCGGTTACATAAGAATAACAACCTTCAATGCTCAAACAACATTAGGATTAAAAAAAGCCCTTAAAAATTTCAAAGAACAATTAGGTAGAGAACAGGCGGGTCTAATACTGGATTTACGAAATAATCCTGGGGGTCTTTTAAATCAAGCAATAACAGTGAGCGATATATTTCTTGACTATGGTGAAATTGTATCAACACGAGGAAGAGACCCTGAAAAAGCGTCAAGAATTTACGCTAAGCCAGGAGATCTATCCGCAGGACTTCCTATAGTAGTACTAATAAATACAGGTTCTGCTTCAGCTTCGGAGATCGTCGCAGGAGCACTTCAAGATCATAAGAGAGCGATTATTTTAGGCACACAATCATTTGGAAAGGGATCGGTGCAAACAATAGTACCCTTAACAGGCGAGGTAGCCATGCGTCTAACAACATCCAGATATTACACCCCCTCAGGACGATCAATTCAAAAAACTGGAATTACCCCAGATATAATTGTGGACTCTGCCAAAATTGAGAAAAACAAAACACCGGTGCGGAGAAGGGAGACAGATTTGCGCGGCGCATTAGATAATACAGACAAAAATAAGAAAGCGGCATCATCTAAAACCAAAGGCCGACCCTCTGCTAAAGTAATGGCAAAAACAGATTATCAACTGGCACGTGCTGTTGATCTTCTCAAGGGGTTGGCTGTTTTAAAAACGCGTTTGGTTAATTGAAGCTTTTATCGCTCATAAAGACATTCAAGAGCCTCCTAAACATGCCCAAAAGGGAGACAACGGAGCCGGCTCTTAGTATTGATATGCGAGAGTTGGAACAGGAAGGCCCTAACCCAACAGAATATAAAGAGACCTCTGAGCTAGATGAGTCCAGATCTAAAAGGGTGCGTATTAGAAATTACTTTAATAGAATATTCAGCTCACGCTTTAAAAGATTTGTATCATATGCAATATACACATTAATACTTTTAACACTGGGCGCTATTTGCGGTTGGATATTTGTAAACTCCGAGCAAACTATAGCAGAAAGAAATAAACTTAAACCTCGGTTAAAAGTAGATATTCTTGGAGAAGAAGAAGGTAGACCTAAGAATTCTAGCCGAGAAATTAATTTATCCACTCAAGCAAAAGCTGATGACAAGAATCAAATAGCTGATAGGGCAAAAGAGAAAAATGAAAGCCAAATATTTGACAACGATCTTATGCAAGGGATTATTTATCCGCATATTTCTGAAGACACAGAAAATGGTCCACTCCCAATAATAGCAAAAGATGGTCGGCAACCATGGATAGAATACTCTCGTAACTTTAAACAGTCTGATCGCAAGCCACGGGTTGCTATTATAATCAATAATCTTGGTCTCTCTGCAACTTATACTGAACAGATACTAAAATTGATGCCTAAAAACATCACACTTTCCTTTTCTCATATATCTCCAAAACTGAAAAAATGGGTGCGAGAAGCTCGACAGAAGGGCTTTGAAGTTCTCATGGACCTGCCAATGGAACCAGATGGATTCCCAAGAAACGATCCGGGCCGAAGCACTTTGCTGACTTCTCTTAGCGAAGTTGAAAATCTTAACCGATTAGAATATGTGATGGTTCAATCGGGAGGGTATGTGGGTTTACTATCTACGCATGGAAGTAAATTCACGCTTAATTCTGAATTATTACTACCTATTCTAAAAGCCATTAAAGACCGTGGTCTTTTGTACGTCGATAGTCGGACAACATCGCAGAGCCTTGGCCCTGAGTTGTCGTCTGATATTCAGCTTCCTAGAGCCTTCAATGATGTTTTCATAGATAAGATCCCGTCTCAAGAACATATAACGACCAAGCTTCGTGAGCTAGAAAGAATAGTAATGGATAAAAAATTTGCTGTCGCAATAGCGCGACCACTGCCAATATCAATGGAGATCCTTAGTGAGTGGGCCTCGAGCTTAAAGAAAAAAGGTATCGCATTGGCTCCAATAACAGCAATAGCCGATAAGCAAAGTCAACGATGAAAACAATACCCTCTGTGTACAGACCATGCGTTGGTATAGTTCTTTTTAATAAGGACGGACTTATATTCCTAGGACAGCGAAATGATGTAAGCCAAAACTCATGGCAAATGCCACAAGGTGGCATTGATAATAATGAAAAACCAGTGGACGCAGCTTTAAGGGAGTTAGAGGAGGAAACTGGTATAAAAACAGTTGAAATAATCGATCACACCAGAGATTGGTTGAGATATGATTACCCACCACTGCTCTTGAATAGAAAATTTTCCAACTATTATAAAGGTCAGCAGCAGCTTTGGTTTGCTATGCGCTTTTTAGGAACTGATGATGAGATAAATTTGCATACTAACCACGCCGAATTCAGTTCATGGAAATGGTCCAATATAAACGATCTAGTTCCCCTTGTCGTTGATTTCAAGAAACCTGTATATAGAGAAGTGGTTAAAAAGTTTGGATATTTAGCCAATAGACCCGCAATTTAAATAGAGGATGGATTATGAAAAAAATCCTAATAACGGGAGGTGCAGGTTATGTTGGGAGCAGACTAACCCCCCAGCTGCTTGAATTAGGCTATAGTATAAGAATATTGGACACCTTATTTTATGGATCACATCACTTACCTTTGTCCGATCCAAACTTGGAGGTTTTAAAGACAGATATTCGTGATGTTAGCCTCCATCCTAAATTCTTTGAGGACGTTAATACTGTCATACACCTTGGATGTATCTCTAACGATGCAAGTTTTGAGTTAGATGAGACCTTGAGTCGAACGATCAATTTTGATGCTTTTGAGCCTCTAGTAACATCAGCAAAAAAAGCTGGGGTAAAAAGATTTATTTATGCTTCATCTAGTTCTGTTTATGGGGTTTCGGAGGAAAGAGATGTCACGGAGAGCCACCCGTTAGTTCCTTTAACACTGTACAACAAATACAAAGGTCTTTGCGAACCTTTGCTATTTAAACACGAAACAGAGGATTTTGTCTGCACAGTAATACGACCTGCAACACTATGTGGTTTTGCACCCAGACAGCGATTAGATCTTACTGTTAACATATTAACAAACTGGGCAATTAATAGAAGAAAAATCACCGTTTTTGGAGGAAGTCAACTTAGACCCAATCTGCATATACAGGACATGTGTGATTTGTATAAAAAGCTTCTTATCGAAGATCGGGAAAAGATACGCGGACAAACTTTTAATGTTGGTTATCAAAATATGTCTGTTATGGACATAGCCCTATTGGTAAGGAGAGTTGTCCAGGAGCAAACTCCTGGAGACGCAGATATACGCATAGAACAAAGTAGTAGCGATGATTTGAGATCTTATCATATCAATTCGGACAAAATTAGAGAAACGATTGGTTTTGAACCTAGATACACTATTGAAGATGCTGTCCGAGAGCTTTGTAAAGCGTTCAAAGAAAATAAACTGCCATTAAGTTTTGACGATGATCAATATTTCAACGTGCGCCAAATGAAGGCGTTAAATGTCGTATGACTAACAAACCAATAGCTATTGTCACCGGTGGAGCTGGTTTTATTGGATCACATATGGTTGATCTTCTAATCGAGGATAATTTTGCGGTGCGAGTGATTGACGATCTTTCTGGAGGACACCTCGAAAATCTAAATCAACATAAAGATGATACAAATTTAGTTATAGAAAAAGCTGATATTCGCAATATTAATTCAGCCCATTCTATCTTTAAGGATTGTGAGTTTTTGTTTCATTTTGCAGGAAAAGGCGATATCGTTCCTTCAATTGATCAGCCTAGCGACTATATGTCTATCAATGTGCTTGGGACTGTTCAGATGTTGGAAGGTGCCCGCGCGGGTAACATAAAAAAATTTGTTTATGCCGGTTCATCTTCTTGTTATGGATTAGCAAAAACACCAACAACAGAGGGCCATGATATCAACCCAGGCTATCCCTATGCCCTAAGCAAATATCAAGGGGAGATGGCTGCCTTCCACTGGCAGAAAGTTTACAATTTACCTGTAAATAGTATTCGGATTTTCAATGCCTATGGAGAACGTGTTCGTACAACAGGATTGTATGGTGCAGTTTTTGGTGTTTTTCTGAAACAAAAATTGGAACGGGAGCCATTCACAGTTGTTGGTGATGGGTCCCAAAGTAGGGACTTTGTCTATGTTTCAGATGTCGCACGAGCCTTTCTTGCTGCAGCAAAAACTTCTAAAAATGGTGAGGTTTATAATTTGGGAGCAGGAAAACCACAGACGATAAATTACCTGGTCAGGCTAATTGGTGGAGATATTACCTATATCCCCGAGCGTCCCGGCGAGCCAAAATGTACTTGGGCTGATATACGAAAAATTCGTACTCACTTAAATTGGGAACCGCTAATTTCTTTTGAAACTGGCGTAACTAGAATGCTGGACTGTATAGAGAACTGGGAACACGCTCCTCTATGGGATCCTATCTCCATAGAAAAGGCGACTAAAACTTGGTTTACTTTCCTTGATAAAGGTAAATGAAGATATGGAAGAACTAAAGGAAAGATACGGTTACAAAATCAAGTCTTCTGCTGATATCGCAGAAATAATTGGATCGCGACCACGAAAAAAAACGGTAATCATGTGCCATGGTGTTTTTGATATAGTCCACCCTGGCCATCTTCGACATATGATTTATGCTAAGACAAAAGCAGATATCCTTATTGTAAGTATAACCCGTGACGCTCATATAGATAAGGGGCAATTGCGACCGCACGTTCCTGAGGAACTAAGGGCGCTAAATATCGCCGCTTTTGAAGTGGTTGATTGTGTTATTATTGATAAAAATAGTACTCCATTGGAGAATATAGAGCTCATAAAACCCGATTACTTTGCAAAAGGATATGAATATATTCAAGATGGCGCTCCACCGAAGACACATTTAGAAAAATCTATAGTTGAATCTTATGGTGGCCAAATGATTTTCACCCCTGGTGATCTAGTTTACTCGTCAAGTAACCTGATTAGTCTATCACCTCCCAAACTTAAATATGACAAATTAGCAGTATTACTTTCAGCTGAAAAACTTTCGCTTGAAGATCTGCGGATTACACTTTCAACTATTAATAAAAAGAGTGTCCATGTGGTCGGCGATACGATAGTGGATGGAATAACACGGACATCTGTAATTGGAGGTCAAACTAAAACTCCAACTATTAGTGTCCGCTACGAGGAACAAGAAAACTATGTGGGCGGGGCCGCCATAGTAGCAAAACATCTTCGTTCTGCCGGTGCGGAAGTAATTTTTTCGACAATTCTTGGTGACGATGAGAAACAAAAATTTATCATCGATGACCTTAATAATATGGGTATAAAAGTCAATTATCATTCTGACTTTCAGCGCCCTACAACGTATAAAAATGCTATCGTTGCTGATGGTTATAGACTATTAAAAATAGATACAGTTGATAACCGACAAATATCTGATCAAATCCTCAAGAAGCTTACCGTTGCAATAAGCGAGGGTAAAACTGACGCCATAGTATTTAGTGACTTCCGGCACGGCATATTTAACAGACAAACTATACCAGAATTAACAAGAGCCATTCCCAAAGGAGTGTTTCGTGTTGCGGATAGTCAAGTGGCAAGTAGATGGGGAAATATCACAGAGTTCCAAAACTTTGACCTGATAACTCCAAATGAACGGGAAGCTCGTTTTAGTCTTTCCGATCAAGACTCGAATCTCAGAGCACTAGCTTCTAATTTATACAAAGAAACTAATTGTAAAACTTTGATGTTGACCCTCGGGGAAAGAGGGGTACTGACATGTTGTGATCCAGATTATCTTGGATTGGGGGCGCCACTTTTCATTGATAGTTTTTCAGATACTGTTCTAGATCCTGTTGGAGCAGGCGATGCGTTTCTAGCGTATGCAACACTCTCAATGCTGACGCAAAATAATCCCGCTATCGCTATGATATTGGGATCTTTTGCAGCAGCGGTGGAGTGTGAAAAAGAAGGAAATATACCGGTGAAACCGGAGGACGTTTTAGAAAAAATAAATCTAGCTGAACGAAATTTACGTTTTGTTTAAGTTTTTTCTTCCCGGAGATAGAAATGAGAGTCTTGGTTGCCGGTCTAGGAATACAAGGGCATAAAAGGAAAGAGGTTGCTGGAAGAGAATGTATAGCAACAGTTGATCCAGCAAATTCAGACGCCGATTATAGACATATCTCTGAAATTTCTCCTGCCAAATATGAAGGTGTATTAATTTGTGTGCCTGATGAAGAAAAAATTAATTTAATACGGTCTTGTATTAAAAACAAAAAACACGTTCTTGTTGAAAAACCGTTATGGGCAACAAGTAAGGCAGAGCTAGCAGAAATAGAAGCTTTGGCCCGTGATGCCGGTATATTAATATATACAGCATACAATCATCGATTTGAGCCAAGCTTCATAAAGATGAAAAAGCTGTTAGAATCGGAGGTTCTTGGCGAGCTTTATACTTGCAGGATTTTTTATGGCAACGGAACAGCTAGATTAGTTCGCGGGTCTGTCTGGAAGGACAAGGGTAGCGGGGTACTTATTGACTTAGGCTCACACTTACTAGACTCAATAAAATATTGGTTTGGCGATGTCAAAGGGAAGTTAGAATTAGTTTCTATGAATAATTTTGAAAATCAAAGCCCGGATCACGCTGTAGTTCTCTTTCAAAATACTACACCTCGTATTGAATTAGAGATGACTTTACTGTCGTGGAAGAATTATTTTTCCTGTGACATTTTTGCTGAGTATGGGAGTGCTCACATAAAATCACTATGCAAATGGGGAACAGCAGAATTTTCTATTCATAGACGGGTCTTGCCTAGCGGTCCTCCTATGGAGGAAAATTACAAATTCGACAAGGGTGACCCAACTTGGTTGCTCGAATATGAACATTTCAAGTTCCTATGCTCAACCGGTGTAACTACAAATTTTTCCCACGATCTTTGGATCTATGATGAATTGAAAAGAATTGAAACCTCGGTGCTAAAGATATGATTATAGGGATAGCAGGACTTTCGCATTTAGGTTTGGTGACTGCCGTGGGTTTAGCAGAAAAGGGCTTCCAAATTTTAGCATGGGATCCTAACGCTATAAATGTTGAGGACCTCAAGGCAGGTAATACAACTATCTCAGAACCCCAACTAACAGAATTACTGTCCAAAAATACCAACAATATAAAGTTTGTAAAAAGTTGTTCAGAGTTGAAAAATGCTGAGCTTATATATATCGCATCGGATACACCAACGGATGAAACAAACTCCTCTGACTTATCATTGGTAAATAAAATAATCAAAGCCGTAATAAACTGTTTGGAAAAAGATACGGTCTTAGCAATTCTTTCTCAAGTACCGCCTGGCTTTACAAAAAGTATAGATGTTCCTGGCTGTCGTCTATTTTATCAAGTAGAAACTCTCGTTTTAGGAGAAGCTTTAAACCGTTTCTTGAGTCCCGAGCGCTTTATTATTGGATGTGAGAACCCTAGTAAAGAAATACATCCTAGACTAGCTAAAGTTTTAAAAAAATTCAATTGTCCCGTTTTAACCATGAGCTATGAAAGCGCCGAAATTGCAAAAATTTCTATCAACAGCATTTTAACTTCACAAGTCTCTACTGCTAATATGTTGTCGGCATTATGTGAATCTATCGGTGCGGACTGGTCAGAAATAGTACCAGCACTCCGACTAGATAAACGCATTGGAAAAAAAGCTTATTTAAAACCTGGATTAGGGTTAGCTGGTGGAAATTTGGAACGCGATTTAAGTGTTTTAGATGACTTAACAGCACAATATAAAATTGAAAACACACAAATTAAAGGTTGGCTAAAGACTAGTAAAATTCAAAAAAACTGGCTGCATCGCAAATTTTTGTCCTTAGATCTAGATAAGCGTCAGGACCCAAAAGTAGCTGTACTAGGCTTAGCCTACAAAGAAAATACAAATAGTATCAAAAACTCTTCTGCAATTCATTTCCTCAATCAGATTAGAGACTACAATGTCTACGTTCATGATCCGGTCGTAAAATTATTAAACATGTCATGGTTGAAACAGGTCGATAATTCGACTGAAGCACTTAAAAATGCTGACGTCCTTATATTAGCTACACCTTGGCCTGAATATAAAAATCTCCAATTAAAAACACTTCACTCCTTAATGAAAAGACCAATTATCATTGATCCTTCATCTTTATTTTCAACTCAAAATCCAAGTAAATATGGTTTTAAATGGATTCGGCTGGGCACGACCAAACATTCTAAAAGCGAACGTTAATTAAAGATGAGCGGCACGAAACAAATACTATTTTTTAATGCAAAACCTAATACGAAAAATTAATATATGAGTCTGCTATGATTGAACAATTAAATGAGTCCGCCAAGAAGCCGGATAGAGTAGTTGTGATTGGCGCGAATGGTTTTGTCGGGAGCTCAATAGTTAAACAATTAACTGAAAAAAATATTAAAACCTTGAGTATTGGACGCCTTGAGGTAGACCTTCTTCGCGATGACAGTGCCGAAAAGTTGGGCAATATTTTAAAAGAAAATGATGTTGTCGTAATAGCGGCGGCTAAAGCGCCGGCTAAAGACTTCTCGATGTTGCTAGATAACCTTAGGATGCTTCGCCCTATCATTTTTTCTGCCCATCAAGTTTCCTTATCTCATCTCATCTATATCAGTTCAGACGCTGTTTATAGTGATAGTATGGAGCCATTGGTTGAAGAGTCCGAGACGGATCCAATATCGCTGCACGGTATAATGCATAAAACACGGGAATTAATAATAAAAAGCCAAATCGTTGATAAACTAAAGATCCCTTTATTTATCGCTCGGCCAACGCTGATATATGGCCTCAATGACCCACATAACGGGTATGGTCCAAATCGTTTTTTACGGCAAGCCTTAAATAACGAAAGAATTTCTATTTTTGGAAAAGGTGAGGAACTACGTGATCACGTCAATATAGATGACGTGGGACGACTAATTTCCGAAGCAGTCTGTCACAAGACCTCTGGCATTCTTAATATAGCATCAGGAAAAACTATAAGTTTTCGCGATATTGCAGAAAAAATTGTTTTTTTGACAAATCCATCGATCGAAATAGTCGAAACTCCTCGTGTCGGAGAAATGCCACATAATGGCTTTCGTCCTTTCGATATAAACTCCACTACCGATTATTTTCCAAACTTTGAATATATGGATATCTCAGAAGGTTTGAGAAAATTGGTTCACGATAAACAGTATTCAAGTTAATTCGTCATTTCTGTGGCTTTTTGCATAAAATTCGACCAGATTTCAGCGGGGAGCCCACCACCTGTAACTTTGGCCATACTTTTAGAATCATCTCTACCGAGCCAAATTCCAGCAATTAAATTTCCAGAATACCCAATAAACCAGGCATCACGGTAACCCTGGCTTGTCCCAGTTTTTCCAGCGGCATCATTCTCGATACCAGCTCTTTTACCAGTTCCTCTCCGAATAACATCAGAAAGTAATTCATGAATCATTTCAATCTTCTCTATTTTTGCCACAGATGGCTGATTCACTATTTGATTTTTATATATTATACCGTCTCCTGGCACGGTAACATTCTCAATTCCATAAGGAGAAATTGGATACCCACCGTTTGAGAATGCAACGTAAGCAGAGGTGAGCTCTAATAAAGTCACTTCATTAGCACCAAGTGCTAAACTTGGTTCGTTTTTTAATTCTGAAGTTATACCAAGTTTTCTTGCCAAATCTATAGAATGTTGCCTTCCAATTCTTTCAGATAGACGAACCGTGGGGACATTTAAGGACATGACAAGCGCCTCCGTCAAAGTCACATTTTTTCGGAACCTCCCATCGAAGTTTTTTGGTGACCAGGAACCTATCGTTAATGGTGTATCTGAAATAATAGAGCTTGGTTTATACCCCTCGTTTAATGCAGCTAAATACACTATAGGTTTAAAGGCTGACCCGGGCTGACGCAGAGCCTGGGTCGCTCTATTAAACTGACTACTTGTATAGCTTTTTCCTCCCACCATTGCTAAGACCGCGCCCTTTTTATCAAGCACAACCATCGCTGCTTGTTGCACCCCTTTTTTACTCCCAAGACGAAGACCAGCCGCAATAGATTTTTCTGCCAGTTGCTGCAGCCTAGGTTTAAAAGTTGTGTAGACTTTTCGGTCTTTAGCAATATAGCCAGAATACGCAACGGCGCGGTCCCTAACCCAGTCCGCAAAATAGCGGTGTCCACTACCTCTCACAACTGCCCTCGCTATAATAGATTTACTATCAAGCGCGAGATCAGCTTCAATCTGGGTAAGAAATTCTGCGTTAACCATATTTACTAGAACCTGGCTCGTTCTTTTTCGAGCTAATCCAGGATTAGCGATAGGATTATAGCGAGATGGTGCTTTCAAAAGACCTACTAAGAGAGCAGAGTCATATAAGGTCAAAAACTCGGCAGATTTGTTGAAGTAGTGATGTGATGCTGCTTGAAGTCCATAAGTCCCTGAGCCAAAATATACTCTGTTCAGATAGATTGTTAATATTTGATGTTTTTTAAAAGAGAGTTCTAACCAAAAGGCAAGTAACAGTTCTTGAACTTTCCTACGAAAACTACGCCTAGGAGTTAGGAACAAATTTTTTGCTAATTGTTGGGTCAGAGTACTGCCCCCTTGTTTTATCGAACCCGTTCTTAGATTTACAGCCATTGCACGAATTATTGATATAGGATCGAGACCAAAATGATGATAAAATCTGCGATCCTCAGTAGCCAACAGAGCATTTATGAGGTTTCCTGGTATTTTTTCAAATGAAATTGGTTTTTTGTACAAGTCACCGAATGAAGCAAACTCCACCCCGTTAGAGGCAATCAGACGAGTACCAGCAGAACGGGGTTTAAGGTCAATTTTAGAAATATCAGGAAGTTGGGTTGTTTCGTATACCAACAGAATTCCTGCTGCGCCAGTACCCCAGATGAGTAGTAAAAATACAAAGCGTATGAATATTCGTAGCGGATTAACTTTCAATTTCTTTGTTTTTTTTGAACTTGGCGGCAGACGTTTTTTTCGGCGTTTAATAGTCGCCATTTGTTCTCTTCCTTTTGAAAGTTACCCACAAACCTTGGCTCTTAGATTTCCAAATTTTATTTATAAAAAGTCATCGTACGATATAAAAAATAGATAAAAGGTTTTAGCATTATTGATAAGACCCCTTTGTCACGTTATCAATTTATCATGACGCAAAAAATTCGCGAAACCGACTTGTATAAACCCGTGAAGATGTTTTTCGAAGCGCAAGGTTATGAGGTAAAAAGTGAAATAATTGGCTGTGATGTTGTGGCGATTAAAGATAAACATCCAATAGCAATTATAGAACTTAAAACCAAGTTTAGTTTAGAATTAGTTTTACAAGGAATAGAACGATTATCTGTTTCTGGTATTATTTACTTGGCCGTTTTGGAAGGACCCAAGTCTGGCTTGAAAAAACGACTGAATAAAATAATGAAACTTTGCCACATGCTAGGTTTTGGTATCTTATTGGTAACACTTCCCAAAAATGCGGGAGGTTATGTGACTCAAATTTTAGAACCATTACCAAATCGCCCTAGTAATCAAAAAAAGTCAAACCGATTATTAAAGGAATTTAAAAATCGACATGGAGACCCAAATACAGGGGGAAGTGCTGCAACACCATTGATAACGGCCTATAAACAAAATGCGCTTCGCATTGTCAATGGATTGGAAAATGGATGTAAAACCATCCCTGAATTACGCGATAAAACAGGCGTTCAAAACACTGCCAGTATCCTTCAAAAAAATTTTTATGGCTGGTTTTCTAGGATAGATAGAGGAGTTTATGCACTTAGTCCAACGGGTATCCAATCCTCTAAAGAATATGCACATATTATACATGGCCTAATTAATCCGTATAAATAAGTTGATGTGTATTGAATTTCCGCCGATTTCAGGCATCATACGATCACAAAACAGGGAGAAAAAAAGATGTTCAGGAAATTAATGCTTTTGGCAACAGCAGGAATGCTGGCCATCGGACCAGCTGTCGCGGCCGATAAAGTAAAAATCGGTTTCGTTACCACAATCACCACCCCCGCCGGCGTAATCGGAAAAGATATGGTGGATGCTGTCAATCTTGCCGTTAAAGATATAGGCGGGAAAATGGGCGGCTTGGAAGTTGATTTAATAATCGAAGATGATGGATTTAAGCCTGCAATAGGAAAGCAAAAAACAGATAAATTAGTCAAACAAAATGATGTTGATTTTGTTGCTGGCTTTATTTGGTCGCACGTTTTGCTAGCTTCCCAAAAGTCTGCCCTCGATGCAGGAAAGTTTTTGATAAGTTCTAACGCCGGTCCATCTCAGATCGCAGGAAAACTTTGTCATAAAAATTTCTTTTCCACTTCATGGCAAAATGATCAAACACCAATGGCTATGGGACAACTATTGAATCAAAAAGGTGTAAAATCACTTTATATTATGGCACCTAACTACGCAGCAGGGAAAGATATGTCAGCTGGGGTTGAGCGTGTATTCAAAGGTAAAATTGTTGGAAAAGACTTAACAAAGTGGGGTAAAGGTGCACAGTTAGACTTTTCAGCCGAACTAGCAAAAGCGAAAGCTTCTGGGGCAGAGGGTATTTTCGTATTTTATCCAGGCAAAGCGGGCGGCGCTTTTATAAAACAATATGCACAAGCTGGGCTTCAAGGGAAAATACCACTTTACTCGGTATTCACAGTAGACTCGATTGCTCTACCAAAACTTCAGAAAGCTAAGATGAACGGAGTAATGGGATCCATGATGACTCAATTTTGGGCTCCTGATCTTGATAATGCTCAAAACAAGAAATTTGTTTCTGGCTTCAAGAAAGCTTATGGCCGATATCCTTCTTTCTATGCGGCTCAATCCTATGATACGATTTTTCTTATTAAGAGTGCTGTGGAAGCGGTTAATGGTAATCTTTCCGACGTGAATGGTATGCGGGCTGCTATGAAAAAAGCAAATTTCCCTTCCGTACGAGGAAAATTTTCATATGGGAACAACCACTTCCCTATCCAAAATTTCTATTCTAGGGAGGTTGTATCAGACGCAGATGGTGTTTGGACAACAGCCGTACGGAAAGTCGTTCTACAAAATCACCAAGACACATATGCTAAAAATTGTAAAATGTAGATAAATTTGATAATTCATTTGATAACGGCGGTGCAGACAAGTGCCGCCGTTAACTTTTTATCACTATCAAATGCAATACTAATAGATTTTAATTGATAAATAACTCTTAGGATATTGGCGAAAACGGCATGGACTGGGTTCTTTTTATCACACAGATATTGAATGGCTTGCAGCTCGGCGTATTGTTATTTCTATTAGCCTCTGGTCTAACTTTGATATTTGGAATCATGGATTTTGTGAACCTTGCGCATGGTTCGCTCTATATGATAGGGGCATATTTCTGTGGTACTTTTACCGATATTACTGATTCTTTTTTGTTTGGAATTATACTGGCAATCCCAGCAACGGCAGTGGTTGGAGTTATTGTTGAAGTAATAATAATACGCCGGCTTTATTCGCAGAACCATTTGGACCATGTATTGGCAACATTTGGATTGATACTGTGTTTTGATGCATTAGTTCATTTTGCTTGGGGTCCTGAAGGTATGGCCATTCCACTACCGGCCATATTAGATGGCCAAATTGAAATATTACCGGATATTGTATTTCCCACGTTTCGATTGCTAATAATTACCACTGGTCTCACTTTAGCGATCATTCTTTATTTGGTTATTACCCGAACGAGGTCTGGCATGCTTATCCGAGCAGGGGCTTCCAATAGAACAATGATTGGTGCTCTGGGTATCGATATTAAAACTTTATTTACACTAGTATTTGGTGCTGGGGCCGCGATGGCAGGGCTCGCGGGAATGATGATATCCCCTATAACTGAAGCAAGTATTGGCATGGGAAATGATATCATTATAGTCGCATTTGTTGTCATAATTATTGGCGGTATTGGCTCTGTAAAAGGAGCTTTCATAGCAGCAATCTTGGTTGGATTTATTGATACAATGGGAAGATCCTTTTTGGATACTTTTTTAAAACTTCTTTTAACCGCCGAAAGCGCAGAGACAGCAGCACCAGCTTTATCAGCCATGCTCATCTATATTTTGATGGCAACTATCTTAATCTTTCGTCCTCAGGGTTTATTCCCTCCTAAGGGGCGATAAAATGGAAAAAGCAAGTCGGTTTACATTGCGCGTCAAAATAACCGTTATAATATTTCTGGTCCTATTTTTTCTCCCAATCTATACCGGCCTTACCGATAATGATTTTTACCTAGACCTTGTAAATAGGCTTATGATTCTCGCAATTGCAGCCGCCAGTTTAAATTTAATACTAGGCCATGGAGGAATGATAAGTTTTGGTCATGCTGCTTATCTAGGTATTGGCGCATACTGCGTGGGGATACCTGCTTATTACGGTTTAGATAATGGTCCTTTACAAATTTTCCTCGCTGTAACTGTATCTGGACTATTTGCGCTCATAACAGGAGCTATATGCCTTCGAACGAAGGGGGTTTATTTCATAATGATCACTATGGCATTTACCCAGATGGTATTTTTTGGATTCGTAAGCGTTGAAGAATATGGCGGTGATGACGGTTTAGTAATTGATACTAGAAGCAACTTCGGTAGTTTTATAAATATTGAGAATAATATTAATCTCTACTATTTCATTTTGGTCTCACTAATTATTTGTCTCTTTTTAATCCATAAAATTACTAGATCACGATTTGGACTAGTTATTGAAGGGTCTAGAAGTAATGAACAACGAATGAGATCGATTGGTTTCGATACTTACCGTTATCGCCTCATCTGTTACGTTATAGCGGGATGTATCTGCGGATACGCTGGAGCATTATTAGGTAATTTTACTAATTTTATCAGCCCTGAGATGATGGACTGGACAGCATCAGGAGAATTAATTTTCATGGTCATTTTAGGTGGCACAGGTTCTCTCCTAGGACCTGTTTTTGGCGCTGCCGCATTTGTAATCTTAGAGGAGTGGTTATCAAGCTTAACTTTATATTGGCACTTTATCTTTGGTGCACTGTTAATAATTGTCGTACTATTTGCAAGAGGCGGAATAAGTGGAATTGTGACTTACTTAGGAAATAGGAAGCAATGACAACAATCCTCAAAACAATCGGCTTATGCAAACAATTTGGCGGAATAACAGCAACTAACAACATCGACCTGAACATAAACGAGGGTGAAATACATGCTGTAATTGGGCCAAACGGCGCAGGCAAAACGACGCTCATTTCCCAACTATCTGGCGATTTAAAAGCTGATAAAGGAGCAATTCTTTTTCAAGGAGATTTGATAAATACCATGTCTTCAAATAAAAGAAGTCTGCTAGGAATAGCAAGGACGTTTCAAATTACTAGCTTAATGCTGGATATGAGCACACTCGAAAATGTTGCGCTCGCCGTTCAAGCACATAGTGGACACTCATATCGTTTTTGGCAGGATGCCCGTCAAGACGATCAACTAATCGAGCCTGCTCTAAAGGTACTGAAGCAAGTTGGTCTTCTGGAGCGTAAAAATATAATGACGAGAGAACTCTCCCATGGAGAACACAGACAACTCGAAATTGCTATGGCACTTGCCACTCAACCCAAATTATTACTACTCGATGAACCAATGGCTGGTATGGGTGCGGAGGAAACTCAAAAATTAATCGCTATACTTAAGACGTTAAAGACTGGCAAAACAATGATCCTGATCGAGCATGATATGAATGCTGTTTTCTCATTAGCTGACCGAATTACCGTGATGGTGTATGGCAAAATTATAGCCACAGGCTCTCCAAAAGCAATCCGTGCAAATCAAAAAGTGAAAGCCGCCTATTTGGGAGACGAAGGCCTATAAAAATGTTGAAAGTATCAGAAATTTGCACGTTTTATGGCGCAAGCCAAGCTTTGTTTGGTGTTTCCATAACGGTTGAAGAGGGAGAAGTCGTTAGCCTTTTAGGTAAAAATGGCATGGGGAAAACCACAACAGTACATTCCATAATGGGTATTACTCCAATATCATCGGGAGAGGTAATATTTCAAAATAAAAAAATAGACGACATGCCCAGTTTTAAGGTTAGTCGTTCTGGCATTGGATTAGTTCCAGAGGGCAGACAAATTTTTCCTAACTTAAGTGTTATGGAAAATTTAATAGCGACGTCTGCAAACAGAAACGCCAACCCTAATCCGTGGACGATAGAA
Source organism: SAR116 cluster bacterium AG-313-A07 (assembly GCA_003284265.1). Taxonomy (GTDB): domain Bacteria; phylum Pseudomonadota; class Alphaproteobacteria; order Thalassobaculales; family Thalassobaculaceae; genus UBA7326. The sequence continues at coordinate 20,574 of QBVV01000001.1, read as the reverse complement.
TCTGTATTGCAAATGTTTCCTCAGTTGAAATCTCGTCTCAACAGCATGGGGAATCTATTGTCAGGTGGAGAGCAACAAATGCTAGCAATTGGCAGAGCACTCATGACAAATCCTAAATTATTAATTCTGGATGAAGCAACAGAGGGTTTGGCTCCCATGGTCCGTCAGGAAATCTGGGCATGTATAGAAAAATTGAAAAAAGAGGGCATCGCCATTTTAATCATCGATAAAAACATCCGGGACCTAACAAAGATTTCTGACAAACATTTTATCATTGAAAAAGGCCAAGTTACTTGGCACGGATCTTCGGATCAACTATTGCGGCAACAAGACATACTGATGGAAAAGTTAGGTATCTGAACTCCTATCGGTAATTTTTTAGAAATCTTGTCAATAATTGATCAGAACGTATCTACCTATATCTTTGCCCGACCGAAGATCTTGAATTGCTAATGGCGCCTCACTAAGCTGTCTCTTTATAATTGGAACTGATTTTACTCGCCCTTCTCTCATCAACTGTAAAAGCTCGACCAAATCTTGTTGTGTTCCAACATACGAACCCTGAATATTCACAACTTTGAGAGGCAAGAGAGATAATGGCAACTCCATTCCACCCCCATAAAGCCCAACAACAACCAGGGTCCCACCTTTTGCTAACACCTGAAATCCAAAACTACTCGTAGTTGGAGCTCCTACAAAATCTACCACCCCATCAGGCCCACCATTTGTCATGGTTATTAAGTTTTTTGCTGCATCTACAGCGCCATTATCAATAACCTCATCAGCTCCAAGTTCTATAGCCGCTTTTCTTTTTTGTGGGTCAATATCAGCAACAATAATTTTGGTTTTCAAAATAGCCTTCGCCATTCCAATTCCAGCTAACCCAACTCCACCGGCTCCAATGATCAATGTTGTCTGTTTAGCCGTCAAATGCTTCAATTTTTTCAGAGCACTATAAGCAGTAATGCCAGAGCATGCAGCTGTAGCCGCAAAGGCCTCATCGACGCCATCATAGGGGACTAAATACTTAGCATGCGGAGCTAATAAGTATTCCGCATAGCCACCATTTCTCCGCGTGCCTACTGTTATGGGATTATTGCATAGTAATTCATTGTTATCTTTGCATACATTACAAGTACCACAACCAATCCAAGGATAAACAATACGTTTGTCACCTACGGAGACCCCTGTCGCATCCGGGCCAAGTGCAACAACTTCTCCCACCGGTTCGTGCCCCATGGTAAACGGTAGCCCAAGACCACGTTCTTCAAGTGTTATCCGTTTTCCTCCACCCAGATCAAAGAAACCATCCCAGATATGAATATCAGAATGGCAAACACCACATGAGGTTATCTTAATTAAAACCTCAGAGCCTGTTGGTTTTGGAATGGGAACTTCAAGTTCTTCGAGCGGTTGCCCCCAACTAGTAATTTGATAAGCCTTCATCAATGATCCTTTTTAATGGTTTGCTATCGAGCGAATAGTATTATTATAAATAACTCTGTTGAACCATCACTCTAACAATCTTCGAGCCGTAAATGACTATAGACAAAAATACAGAATCAGAATTTATTAATAATGGTTTTGTAATCCCCTATCCAGATGATCCCTTCGAAATGAAAAGCGGGCCTTTTTATCTTGGCAACCAAGATGGAAAAACAATCGTATCAATTCGGGTAGGCCGCAGTCAATGTAATAGCAATTTGGTTGCCCACGGGGGATTACTAATGACACTAGCTGATCTAGCTGTTTGTCATGAAGCTTGTAAAGGTGATGAATACGAAAGCTCAGTAACAGTATCTTTAACTGCCAATTTTCAAAAACCAGCACCGGAAGGTGCCCTGCTAGAAGCATTTCCCAAACTTAATCATAGAACCAAGCGCATGGCTTTTGTGGATTGTGAAATATTAGCAGACAATATATCCGTTTTTAGCTGCTCATCAATAATAAGAGTTATGTTCAAGGATAAATAAAGTTCTTTTACTATATTTTGGGAGGCAAAATGTCCCAAGGCCCACTTTCCGGTATTAAAGTTGTAGAATTTGGACAAAATCTGGCTGGACCTTATTGTGGCCAAATACTTACCTTCTTAGGTGCTGAGGTGCTGAAAGTAGAAAGGCCAGAGGGCGACGATGCTAGAAGGTGGGGCCCTCCATTCATCGATGAAGATGATTCACCAGCCGTGGCGTTTGTCGCACTAAATCGCGGAAAAAAGAGCACTATAATTGACCTGAATAAGAAAGAAGATTGTGACAGCTTAATTAATTTAATCGGTAAATCTGATATATTCGTACATAATATTAGAAGTGACGTTCCTAAGAAATTCGGTTTTGACTCAAATACTCTGACTAAACAATTTCCTGAACTCATTTACGCAAACCTGGGAGCATTTGGCCATAAAGGTCCATGGAAAGATCGCCCTGGATACGAGCCTATCATACAGGCAGTGGCTGGCTTAATGTCGATAAATGGAGATCCAAATTCACCACCAGCTCGCGTTGGAGTATCTATTATCGATCTTTCCACAGGCATGTGGACAGCAATAGGAATTCTTTCTGCAATTGCGCAACGCTCAAATACTGGAAGAGGATGCGTTGTGGATACTTCCCTCTTCGAAACGGGACTAATGTGGGTTTCTACGCATGCGGCGATGTTCTCCGCAGCAGGAATGCTCCCTCAACGACTATCATCGGGTCATCCCTCTTTAGCTCCCTATCAAGCATTTAATTGCGCTGATGGACCCTTAATGGTTTGCCCAGGTAATGAACGACTATGGCGGAAATTCGCAACGGCCCTTGATCAAACGGAATGGATTAACAAACCTAATTATTTAACAAATGAACTGCGCGTGGAGCGTCGCGAGGAAATCAATACCATGGTAGAGAGCATTATGATAACGAAGCCTAGGGAATATTGGCAAAAAAAACTCGATGCCGTTGGAGTCCCCAATGGACCGTTAAATACGGTGCCAGAAGTTCTCGAATTAGCCCAGACGAAAGAATTAGATATAATGTATCAGCCCTATGAAAATAGTGATGGGCAGTTTCACGGTCTTCCAATAAGTTTTAATGGACAACGAGCTGGAGACAATTCTAAAGCTCCAAAATTAAATGAAGAATAAACTATCTATTCAGAATGTGCACTCATTGATAAACTGAGGCACGCAATCTATGAAAACCCACACCGGGAAATTAAATGAGTGAGACTACCGAACGCGATTCAATATGCAGATTAGCAAAATCTCTGTTTGAGAGAGGACTTACCATCGGTAGCTCTGGTAATATATCCGTCCGCCTTGACGATGGATGGTTAATGACCCCTACGGGTTCCTCTATGGGAAATCTCGATCCAAACGAAATTTCTAAGTTGGATTTCGATGGAAATTTGATCTCTGGAAAAAGTCCAACAAAAGAGAGTTTTCTTCACATCGCAATGTATGATGAGCGACCCAATTCTGGAGCGGTTGTTCATTTACACTCTACACACTCTGTGGCAGTCAGTTGCTTAGCAGATATAGATAAAAAAAATGTACTCCCGCCGATCACAGCTTATTACGTAATGAAAATAGGTAAGTTACCTCTAGTTCCATATTTCCCCCCAGGAGATATTAACTTAGCAAGGGCGGTCAAAGAAATGGCCTCAAATCATCACGCAGTTCTGTTAGCCAATCATGGGCCTGTGGTCGCAGGAAAAACGCTAGAAGATGCTGTTTATGCCATTGAGGAATTGGAGGAAACAGCGCGACTTTTTCTTTTACTGAGAAATATGAAAACCCAATATTTAAATGAAAAACAAGTCAATACATTAAACGAATTATATCCTAATTAAAAAATGAACTACAAATCGATATCACCGTTCTGTATAATGCGTTAGATAAACAATTTTATTTCTCCTTAGGCTTGACCTGCCTCAACAAATTACCGATTAAATTGATCTTTAAATGTTATTTCAAGTCTAAGGGATTTTTGAAAATGAGCGCTGGTAAACGTCTTCCTGGAACACCAATACCAAAGCATATCTGGGAGGGTCATGACGGTATAAAGATAGCCGGTGATTCCTGGGGTAATCCCAAAAACCAACTTGTTATTTTACAACACGGTGGCGGTCAAACCCGACACGCATGGAAGGGGGCAGGTGAGACACTGGGCGCAGCAGGTTATCATGCCGTAGCGCTTGATGCTCGCGGGCACGGTGATTCAGATTGGGCAGGCGAAGGTAATTATGGTGCCGAAAAAATGGTTGAGGATTTAAAGTGTGTGGTTGCTGAACTGGGATCAGATAGTCCCATTTTGGTTGGAGCATCAATGGGTGCCGGTACAAGCCTCGTTGCTATTGGTGAGAAGGGTATGACTGCTAAAGCACTAGTGATGGTCGATATGGCACCACGCATAGAACCAGCTGGGCAAGCAAAAATACAAGAATTTATGAACCAAAAGCCTGATGGTTTTGATAGCCTGGAGGAAGTTGCTGAAGCGATCGCAAATTATCAACCACACCGCAAAAGACCCCGAAACCTAGATGGGCTAGCCAAAAACGTGAGACTGGCCGATAATGGAAAATATGTCTGGCATTGGGACCCAGCTAGAAGGTCAAGTCGACCAGGAGCACCCGATTACCGGGAGCGACTCCATAAAGCTGCAGACAATCTTAAGCTCCCAGTATTACTGGTAAGAGGGGGCCTATCTGACGTCCTCAGCGAAGAGGGGGCACAAAGTTTTCTTGATCAATGTCCTCATGCTGAGTATGTGAATGTTTCAAATGCAGCGCATATGGTAGCTGGAGATAGAAATGACATTTTTGCCGAATCTGTAATTGAATTTTTACTTCGTGTTGCTCCGCTTGAGAAATGACTGAAAGTTTTGAAGATTTATAAAATTACATTAAAGCGAAATAGGAAATAATCCCTAAAACTAATCATATGAGTTTTTATTCCCTTTTTAAAATGCCTACCAAAGGCCTCCACAATGTCGAGTACTATACTAGCAATAGTTGATGTTTTTAATTTAGGGGATTTGGTTTTAATCGGGCTGGGCATTTTATTAGCTGGTATTGTTCGTGGCTTTGTTGGTTTCGGTGCATCACTCATCATAGTTATGACAGCAAGTGTCATTTTAGGACCCCGTTCGGCTGTAGCAATTGCAACCCTGAGTGGGCTTCCTTCGATGTTACAACTGCTGCCAATAGCTATTAAGAAAGCTGACAGGGGTTTTGTTATTCCATTTGGCTTCGCAGCCATGTTTGCCGCACCTTTTGGCACTTGGTTATTAGTCAGTATAGATCCGATTTTCATGAAAATGGCAATATCAATAACCGTCATGTGTATGGTGCTCATGCTCTACAAAGATGTCAAAATCAGCGCCCATTCGAACAAAAAGTTTTTGGTTGGCATAGGGATTGGCGCTGGACTTATTCAGGGTTCAGCGGGTATTGGAGGTCCCCCAGCGGTAGCAGTTGCCCTCTCAAAACCAGGCACTACAGAAGAACAAAGAGCCAATGTAATAGGAGCTGTGACCGCATTAGGAATTTGTGGCATTATTCCACTTTGGTATCACAATCTTTTCACAACGGAAGTTATTTTCGTAAGTATTTTATTCTTCCCAATCTATGTTGGCTCTACCTGGGTTGGAACTCAATTTTTTGTTAAATACGGCAGAAACTATTTCAGAAACTTCTCACTAATCGTTCTAACTCTTATTAGTTCAGCAACCCTTATAATAGCGATATCAAATTATTACCCGGACTAACTTCACCTTTATACAGTACATCAGCATCCCTGATTAAGAATTTGCAAGCAATCGATCTATATAATGGCCCTGGTAAACAGTACTACCAAGGCTTTGGCCAAAACGCACAGCCTCATCGGAGTCGCACCTGGCTATTATTAACCGAGCGCGTCCACACCGATCAACGTGCTCTTTTAAAGTATCTAGTCGTGTACCAGAATTATCATCGGCCATTTCTGGACTCCAAATGAGTTTTAAAAGATCAAACCCAAGTTGCTCTCTGTCAATGAACTGTAATATTTGATGGTTAAGTCCATCCAAAGCTATTCGATATCCCCTTTCACGCATGAAATCCCTTGCAAACATATAAGCACCCATGTCACTGAAGATATCAATTGGTTGTAGTTCGATAACCACAGTACCCCTAGCTACAGCCTTCAAACTATTATCAAATTGTAAAAAAGATGGAGATAATATCGTTTGAACATTCATATTGATGCTAAATGAACTATCGATGGTAGAGTCATCATTGTGTATTAACACTTGTAACATTCGCAAATCCAGGGTCTGCGTCAGATGTCTAAATAACCACAAGCTAGAAGCTAAGTCATAATCAGGAAGAATTGAGTCCCTCAGTTTATCTATAGAAATGTATAGCTCTTGGAAAATTGCCTGTGGGTTTGGATTTGAAGGTGTGATGGCGCAAACCGGTTGCCGTCGCATCAGATTCGACAAATCTGCTCGGGCTAAAAAGTCCTCTAGCTTTCCCAGCTGCTCCGGTGTCAACATTTTTAAGCCTGCTTGATCCGAATTTGGATCATTTCGTCTAGCAGATGAGACTCTGTTTTTACGTTCTCGCTCGCGATGCATCTGTTTGATCAAATCGAGCATTTCCGCATGTTGTGTCTCAACATTATACCAAGTTGAGAACCGGGCCATATCCTCTTCTTCTTCTCCAAATGTTAATGGATCCTCGTTAAAAAGGTGCCTAATTTTAAGAATTGTAGCGTCTATATCCTCAATCGGTGCATCTTTGCAGATAAAGACTAGATCCGAAGAGCCTAGCGTGAAAACTTGGCCATCATATAAATGAGAGAGACTTTCGAATGTTGTTGCTGCTATACGAATGTGATGTTCTTGTCGGTTTTGAGGACGCAATCTAGATAGATGGAGATGGACAGCCATTCTACCGTCTACGCTTCTACCCAGTCGCTGCAAATAGTCTAATAACAAATATTCCTGACTTGGTCCTTTTGGTTTACTTTGTACGGGGCTAAATGCCATTTCTATCCCTTAATATTTATTAGATTCTTCGGTTGTTCAACAAGTATAATCCGTTACACTTTTCTTGCTTAGCAAATTTTAGGCCAAGTCTCTCATCTTATTACTCTCCTGTAAAAACTGGTTTTCGTTTATTCAAAAAAGCTTCTTGTCCCTCCTGATAATCTTTACTATCAAAACAATCTCGAGTGAGCCCATCGACCAATGTGCCATCGAATGCAGAATTATCTTTCATCAACTCATTTATTGTCAATTTGGACGCTTTCATTGAGAGCGGCGCGTTCTCGGATATTCTATCCGTTATATCTGCTACGGTAGTCTCTAAATCTGAAATTGGCACGCACGAGTTAATCAAACCCATTTTCTCAGCCTCTACACCCGAATAGCGTTTTGCTGTTAATAATATTTCTTTAGCTTTTGACGGTCCAACAAGAGCCACTAAATTTCCTAGGTTCAATCGATCATATGCAATTGATAAACGCGCAGCGGGGACCCCAAATTGCGAATCTTCCGATGCAATTCGGATATCTGCGGCAAGGGCTATTCCCAAACCCCCTCCCATACAGAAACCCCTTATTTGCGCTATAAAGGGTTTTTCGCAATTTAACATCTTTTGTCTACCGGCCATGGAAATTCGGGCATATTCTTCCGCGGCGTCTGCGTTCGATCTTCGTTCCTTAAACTGGGAAATATCAGCACCTGAAGCGAATGCTTTGTCTCCAGCTCCTGACATTACAACACACCTAATTTGAGGGTTTTCTGAAAATTGATCAAACGCTTCTGAAATACCCTGCCACATATCGAGTGATATTGCATTTCGACGTTCCGGGTTATTTAAAATAATACGTCCAACAGGGCCATCATTATGAGCCAATATTTTTTGTGTTGATAATTCCATTGCTTCTCCTAACTATTTTTATTCCAAATTTTTCTAGAATGGCGTGATGTTAATTAAGATTAAACTTTAAATTACACCTTGTTTCTTTAGTGTTTCAAATTCGTCTCTATTTATTCCTAATTCCAACAGTATTTCTTCAGTATGTTGTCCCAAATCTGGAGTAGGTGAATGCATCACTTGAGGCGTGCGCGTTAGCTTAGTAGCTTGGCCAACCATTTTAAGTAGACCCAGACGGGGGTGCTGTATTTCCGGACTCATACTCAAAGTTTGAACTTGCGGATCATCAAATACTTGCTGCATGTTATGGATAGGTCCGCATGGCACACCCGCTTTGGCAAAGGCTTCCACCCAAAAATCAGTAGGTTTTTTGATCGTATAAGCATCTATCTCATCATTGATACTCTGTCGGTTTAAAGTACGCGAACTGTTTGTTTTATAATTTTGGTTCTTATAAATTTCTGGAGCCCCAAGGGTATCACACATTCGTTTAAAAAGATGATCCGCAGAGGCCTGAATGTTTATTAAGCCATCTTTGGTTCTAAAAACTCCTGTCGGAGTATTAGTTGGATGGTTATTTCCTTCCTGCGCAGGTACTTCATTATCGATGATATATCGTGCGGCTTGCAGATCCATCATCATTATTTGAGCCTCTAATAATGAAGTTTTCACCCACTGTCCTTCGCCAGATACTTCCCTTTCTAGAAGCGCCAATAATATTCCATAAGCTAAATTCAATCCTGCAGTTAAATCTGCGATTGGGATGCCAACTCGAACTGGTCCATCTCCAGGCATTCCAGTTACGGACATTAAGCCTCCCAAACCTTGGGCAATTTGATCCAACCCTGCCCTTTCCGAATAAGGTCCAGTTTGGCCAAATCCTGATATACTCCCATAAACTATTTTTGGATTGATAGTACGGACAGCATCATAATCTATTCCTAGTTTATTTTTAACGTTTGGACGATAATTTTCGATTATAACATCCGCGTTTCTAGCCATCTTCAGAAAAATATCGACGCCCTTCGGCTCTTTTAAATTTATAGTGACTGATCGCTTATTACGATGAAGATTTTGGAAATCAAATCCTTCACGAGCTCCACCAAGGGGAACCTCAGAAAGATATTCGGGCTGTTCTATCTTTATCGTTTCCGCACCCCAATCAGCGAGCATTCGAGCAGCAGTGGGACCTGCTCTTGCACGCGTTAAATCAAGAACTTTGAATCTAGATAAAGGACCTTTTCTTGAAGGCATTTCAAAACTCCTCACATGGTAAACTATTTTGAGTTTTATAATAATAATAGTCGAATTCACGTCCTTAGTCGAAAAATCAACCTTGATATTATATAAAGCTACTAGTTTTATAATGATTCTGATGTAACAATGTGATCTCAAAGGTTTATATATTAAGACAAGTAGAACGTATCAATTAATTGTTTATCCGTAATAATGAATTACTACGAAGTGGAAAGAATATGCCAACTGGTAAAGTGAAATGGTTTAACAACGCAAAGGGTTTTGGCTTTATACAACCTGATGAGGGCGGGAATGACGTTTTTGTTCATATCACAGCCCTTCATGCATCAAATGTTGATACATTAAATGAAAATGATTCTGTTTCATATGACTTAGTAGATGGGAAAGATGGAAGGTCAGCGGCTGAAAATATAAAAGTTAGTTAAATACATATTCTTAAAACCATCCTGCTGTCATTGAGTACCGATTAGACAATTTTGATGGGTTTAGATTTACTTACACCAGCATCTTCGAACGTTGCCATCCCCAGGTGACATTCGATAGCGGCGCGTATTATACCGAGTGCAAGTGTCGCTCCAGATCCTTCGCCTAATCGCATCCCCAAGTCTAATAATGATTCTTTACTTATTTTACCTAAAAGTTTTTTGTGTCCAGGCTCAACAGAACAATGGGAGACAAGACAATGATCAATTGTACAAGGTTTAATTGCATATAAAATTGCTGCGGCAACGGTACATGCAAAACCATCTAACACGACAGGGACCCTAGCCAATCTAGCTGCGAGTATTGCACCAGCTATAGCGGCTAGTTCCAATCCACCTAAAGCTGCACAAATTGCCAGTGGATCCCCCTTAATATTCCTATGCAGTTCACACGCTTGTTGGACTATTTTAATTTTTTTATCTAAGGAACCAGAAGAAATACCCGTCCCACTTCCGACCCAATCCTTCGCGTTGCCACCAAAAAGAGCCAGTGAAAGTGCCGATGCCGATGTAGTGTTACCTATACCCATTTCTCCTAGACACAAAACATCTAAACCCGGTTCAACTGCCATCATCCCATATGCCATTGCATGCGCGCATTCTGCTTCAGTCATCGCTGGGCCTTTTGTAAAGTCGTTGGTTGGTTGGTCCAACGCTAATTCGTATACACGTAAATCTGAGTCGAAAACTTTACACAGTTGATTGACAGCAGCTCCCCCAGATATGAAATTCTGCACCATCTGTTCTGTAACAGAACTAGGAAATGCTGAAACTCCTAGATTAGCAACACCGTGATTTGCTGCGAATACAGCGGTGCGTGGATGATTAATTTTTGGTGGATACTCACCTTGCCAGGTAGCCAGCCAAGCCACAATTTGCTCAAGCTTTCCAAGAGCACCTTTAGGTTTGGTCAATTTAGATTCTCTTTCCGCAGCAGCGCTTTGGCTTTCATAATCAGGACCAGGAAGCTCATCAATAAGCAATCTTACTTCTTCGAATGACGCTATTGGTTTTTTCTGATTTTTATTACTCATTTTTTACTTTCACCTTTATTACTGAATGGAGAAGATACTCTTTAAATATATCTTGAAGTCTATACCTTTTAAGTGAGTGGGATGAAACTACGGATGCTTTTAATGAATACGATTCTTGCAAAATTAAAACCGCAAATATTTTTTAAAGACATTCTTTTATCACTCAGTTTTCTAACGCGAATCCCAATTTCAAAAGATTTAGTATTCGAGCGGAATTTGATGGATGCAGCCTGGAGTTTCCCATTAATCGGAGCCCTTGTTGGGTTTTGGGGGGGGATAGTTGCTTTGTTATTATCCTATTTTAATATACCACCAATCATAATATCTTTGATAACTATCGGCGCTATCATCCTATTAACTGGTGGATTACACGAAGATGGTTTAGCAGATACGGCAGATGGATTTGGCAGCAATAAAAATCCTCAAGATAAAATCAACATAATGCGTGATAGTCAGATAGGTGTATATGGAACCCTTGCACTTATAATTGCTATTTCAGTAAAGGCTTTTGCCCTAACTGAATTGATAAACAAAGATCAGTTTTTCACATGTATTATAGCACTTATCGTATCTGGTGCTCTCTCAAGATCAACTATCGTGGGTATTGCTTTCTTTATTGAAAAGGCCTCTGAAACCGGTTTAGCAAGTTTCGCAGGAAAACCAAAAGCGAATGGGGCCGGAATGTGTTTCCTCATATCTATCTTATTTTGCATATTTCTATTACCCTTAACTAAAGTACTCGCAGCGATATTCCTTTCTATTGTAACAACGGTTGTCATTGGTTTCTTATCAAAAAAACAGATAAATGGTTATACGGGTGACATACTTGGTACTACACAGATACTTTCTGAAACCGCTATTCTTATTTATCTAGCTACATCTGAAATGTAGGTCTAGGGAAGGCAATTGAAATGTTAGAGACCCGATGGTATTTTGTGAGGCACGCACCTGTTGATAATCCAGAAGGTCGAATTTATGGGGCGTCCAATCCGTCCGCTAATATCTCAGATTTCGGATCGTTTGAGATACTAGCTCAACGGCTACCAATTAATGCTGTTTCAGTTACTAGCCATCTCCTGCGTACACACCAGACCCTAGAATCTATAGAAAATTCAGGTCTCAAAATCCAAAAACCCATCATAGACGAAAGATTAGGCGAGCAGGACTTTGGAGACTGGGTCGGTAAAACCTACGATGAAGCCCAAAAATTATTTGGTGACACTTACAATCAATTTTGGTTAGCGCCGGTCAGTGAAAAACCACCAAATGGAGAGAGCTTTTTAGAAGTTATAGAAAGGGTTCAGACTTGCGTGAGGGAACTTACATTGAAGTTTAAGGGCAAAGATATTGTCTGTGTTGCACATGGAGGGTCTATCCGCGCGGCTTTAGCGCTTGCTTTGGGTTTAAACGGCGATCAGGCAATATCTTTCTCTATAGATAATCTGTCGACAACCGTCATTGACTATATACATCCAGAAAATGGGTTCCATGGAGGATGGCGTGTACGTGGAACAAACCTCCCTTCGGTATAGTTTTTTTCATAAATACGAGATTGCATAACTTATGTCCAAAAAGTTTTTTTTAACCTTACTCAGTTCTTTATTAATATTATTAGTTCTCTCTATAGGCACCGGGCTGTGGGTTTATGAACAATCCAAAAATAACTACTTAAATAAATCTGCTTTGGTCGGTGGCCCATACAGTTTACTAGATCATAATGGAGCGCAAGTTACCGATAAAAGTTTTTCAGATAAATTTAAAATTATATATTTCGGTTATACTTTTTGTCCTGATATATGCCCAACAGGAATGGCTATCATCAGCCAGGCCCTTGACCTTTTGGGAAACAAAGCGCAACGGATAAAACCAATTTTTATCACAGTAGACCCCAAACGGGACAATGTTGAAATAATGGCAGAATACCATAACCACTTTCATTCTTCATTTAGTAATCTTACAGGCACACTAGATCAAATTAAACATGTCGCAAAATTATACAGAGTATACTACAAGAAATCGGATCCAACTGAGACCGAGAATTATCTGATGGATCATTCCTCCATAATGTACGTAATGTCACCAAAGGGAGAATACATAAATCATTTTGGCCCAGAAATTACACCTGAGCAAATAGCTGCCTTCTTCAATCGCACATTTCAGTAATATTTATCGATCATGACTGCAATTAAATTCAAAGGGAGAAATGGCAATGAACAAATCAACAATTATTTATGGGCGGGTCATGCGTTTGCCTACTTTCGATGGCATGATTCCAACAAGTGGTCCTATTCATATAGTCGCTGATGATGGCGAGGAATATATGCTGATAACGAGCAACATGGATGAACCCGGTCCAGTAGAGACACTAGCGTTAATTTGTGAACCTGTGTTTAAACCCTACATAAACAAGGATATATACGTTAAAGGCGACGTTTTAGGGTCCATAATTTGGAATGTCGAAATAGTTCATTAAAAACATCAGTTCTCTGAGAGTTTTTTGAGATCATAGATAAACTCTATCGCCTGTCTCGGAGTTAAATCATCCACATTGATATTAGCCAAAAGAGATTGCAACTTACTATCTGCTGCGGCCTGAAGGTTATGGGATTCATTCTCAATACTCTGAAAAAGAGGTAATTCCTCATTTAGGTTTTCTATAACTTTGTTTTTTTCTCCTTTTTCAAGATTTTCTAGTACTATTTTTGCCCTCGTAATGACGCTGAGGGGCAACCCAGCGAGTTTAGCAACGTGTATTCCATAGGAACGATCAGCCGTCCCCTTTGAAACTTCATGGAGAAATATTATATCATCCTTCCATTCTTTAATTTTCATAGTATTACAAGATAGAGATGTCAGCGTGGATGCTAGCGCCGTTAATTCGTGATAGTGAGTGGCGAATAACGTCCTGCAGCGACTATTTTCATGAAGGTGTTCAATTGCAGCCCATGCTATTGAAAGACCATCAAACGTCGCCGTGCCTCTTCCAATTTCATCTAAAATAACTAGAGATCGCTCTGTTGCTAAATTAAGGATAACAGCCGTTTCAACCATTTCTACCATAAAGGTGGATCTGCCCCGAGCCAGATCGTCCGCTGCCCCCACTCGGCTAAAAAGCCGGTCAACAACCCCTATTTCAGCGAATGTGGCAGGTACATAGGACCCCATATGTGCAAGTATTGTGATCAATGCATTCTGTCGTAGGAAGGTACTTTTTCCAGCCATATTAGGCCCAGTTATTAACCATAGTTTTTGCTGAGAACTAAGGTCACAGTTATTAGAAACAAATGCCCCACCGTCACCAATTTCCGCCTCGACTACAGGATGTCTACCATCTAAGATATTAAAGTTTAAGCTCTCATTGATTAGAGGCCGCACGTAATTTTTTTCAATAGCCAGTTCTGCTAGGCTACTGCTGAGATCGATCTCAGAGATGCCAACTGCCGTTCGAGAAATTTGATCTATCAAGTCTAAAACCGCATGTCGTAGTTCGAAAAAACATTCCTGTTCTATGGCCAACGCTCGATCAGCGGCCTGGCTCAAATCACGTTCTAGTTCCTTTAATTCAATGGTAGTAAACCTTGTGGCATTGGTCATCGTTTGACGATGAATAAACGATTCCTGACTATTTAATTTTGGTGCATGTAATGAGGTCACTTCTACAAAATAACCTAGAACATTATTGTGTTTGATCTTAATTGAATTAATGCCTGAATCGTCAGCATATTTTTTTTGCAGTTCTGCAATCAGCTGACGACGCTCATCTTTTAATGCTTTTAACCTGTCCAATTCTGCATGATAACCAACCTCGATAAAACCACCATCACGTGCAAACATGGGGAGGTTTTCTGCTAAAGCTTTATTTAACAAATCTACTAGATCCGTGTAACAGCCTAATTGCTCTATATTACTTTCAATACGCAGTGGTAGATACGATAGTTCAGTTTCCCAATTTTTAATTAACTTTCCCAATGAGGCTGACGCCTTAAGACCATCACATACTGCTCGTAGATCTCTTGGTCCTCCTCTATCTACAGCAAGCCTGGATAAGGCCCGCTCTAAATCTGGGGTTGCTCTAAGTATTTCACGTACTTGCCCGCGCAATTGATCAGACTCAAAAAAATAATTCACAGCGTCTAAACGACCATTAATAATATCAACCTCTTTTGAGGGCGCTGACAAACGGGCAGCTAACAACCTAGCTCCAGACCCTGTCTGGGTTTTGTCTATGCAGTCAAGTAAACTACCCTTTTTCTGTCCCGATAATTTCTTTAATAATTCGAGGTTAGTGCGGGTCGCCACGTCTATTTCTAACATCCTATCCGATCTCCATCGTACAGGCCTATTTAAACGAGGAAGATTACCCTGCTGAGTAATTTCAAGATAATCAACCAGAGCTCCGCAAGCGGATAATTCTGATCTTGTAAAAGAGCCAAATGCATCCAAGGTAGCAACGTTATAGAGTTTCTCTAGTCTTTTTATCCCGTTCGCACTATCAAAGCGGCTATGAGGCAGTATCGTTAAATTAGATCGCCAATCGTTTAACTGTGGACTTATAATTTCAGAACCTTCTTCCTCACCTGTGAGTTTTTCTGAAACTAATATTTCGGTGGGTGAAATTCTAGCAAGTACTGTTCCAAGTTGATCTGGTTCCAGGTTTTGTGTTTGGAGATCTCCCGTCGATATATCTACCCAGGCAATAGAGAGCCTTTCACGTATTACTGTGACGCAGGCGAGGTAGTTATTGCTACGACCGTCCAATAAAAACTCTTCTGTTATAGTTCCGGGAGTAATAACTCTGGCAACAGCCCTTTTTACAACAGACTTACTGCCTCTTTTGCGCGCTTCAACGGGGTCTTCAATTTGCTCACAAATAGCAACTCTGAAGCCCTTTTTGATCAACCTACCTAAATAAACATCAGCAGCATGAAAAGGTACACCGCACATTGGGATGTCTTGATCCTGATGCTTACCACGCCGCGTCAGAGTTATATCCAAGGCTCTGGCAGCTTCTACGGCGTCATCAAAAAACAATTCATAAAAATCGCCCATTCGAAAGAAAAGTAAAGAATCTGGATGCTGTTGCTTTATCTCAAAATACTGAGAAAGCATCGGGGTTGCGCCCTCTACTTTATCGGCCAAGGTTTGGTTTCTGAAATCAAAATTAACTGGGACGTGAGGCTTTTCAGGAATATTCATTCAACTTTCTTTTAAAAGGCCCTATCTGCGTTCTTCTAATAGAAACGCACAAATATCGAACTAAGAAACACAATAATATTCTTAGCTACCAATAATTCTAAAAACAAGACCCCTTTTTTTATCAACTAAATGCTGCAAGTTCAATCAGTGGCTTTCCCTTTTAAGTAAGTTTGGTTAAGCTTAGCGTCTGTGAAGTGAAATAAAAAGCCACGCTTATGAAATAGGGGATGAAAAGAATATGGATGGACCCAGAAAAATAAGTGATCAAGAGGCACTAGATTTCCACTCTACTGGTAAACCTGGGAAGATTGAAATCGCCCCAACTAAAGATCTAACAACACAGAGAGATCTCTCTTTAGCCTATTCTCCTGGAGTGGCCGTACCCTGCCTTGAAATAGAACAGGAACCCGCCCGAGCTTACGACTATACTTCTAAAGGTAATATCGTTGCCGTGATTTCAAATGGAACCGCCGTACTTGGGCTTGGTAATATCGGAGCTTTAGCCTCTAAACCTGTAATGGAGGGAAAAGCGGTCTTATTTAAAAAATTTGCAGATATTGATGGAATTGATCTCGAGGTAAGCACTGAGGATGTAGATGAGTTTATTAATTGTGTAAAATTTTTGGGTAAAGGCTTTGGTGGTATAAACCTTGAAGACATCAAAGCTCCTGAATGTTTTATTATAGAACAAAGACTTAAGGAGATTTTAGATATACCTGTTTTTCATGATGATCAGCATGGTACCGCTATCATTTCATGCGCTGGCCTAATTAACGCGCTTTATCTGACCGATAGATCGATTGAGAAAACGCGTTTAGTCGTAAACGGAGCAGGCGCGGCATCCATTGCCGGCGTTGAACTATTCAAAGCTATGGGGATGCCCCAAGAAAATATCATTATATGTGACTCTCAGGGAGTGGTTTATAAAGGCCGTGAGGCGGGAATGAACCAATGGAAATCAGCCCACGCGGCAGTTACCGATAAGCGCACGCTAGAGGAAGCTACTGAGGGAGCAGACGTTTTGATGGGGCTTTCGGTTAAGGGTGCATTTTCTGAAACAATCATCAAATCCATGTCGGAGAAACCGATTATATTTGCAATGGCCAATCCCGACCCCGAAATCACACCCGAAGAAGTAGCAGACATCAGATCTGATGCAATTATGGCCACAGGCCGTTCAGACTACCCCAATCAGGTAAATAACGTGCTAGGATTTCCGTATATTTTCAGAGGAGCCTTAGATGTCCAAGCCTCAGAAATAAACGATTCTATGAAGATCGCTGCAGCGAATGCCATCGCATATTTAGCACGTGAAGATGTGCCAGACGAGGTTAATGCTGCATATGGAAAACCATTACAATTTGGGAAGGAGTACATTATTCCAGCACCATTTGATCCAAGATTGATTGTGAGAGTTTCATCAGACGTAGCCAAAGCAGCCATGGCAACAGGTGTAGCTCGAAAGCCCATAGAAAATTTTGAGATATACGAGCAAGAACTCAAAGCTCGTCTTAACCCTACAGCAAATAGTTTAAGTGGAATTTATTCACGCGTCAAAAGGGCGCCTAAACGTGTGGTTTTTGCGGAAGGGGAAGAAGAACGAGTAATAAGAGCTGCAATATCATTTCAAGCCAGCGGGTATGGGCAACCTATTTTGATCGGAAGAGAGGATACTGTAAAAAAGAGTTTGGAAAAATTAGGGCTTTCTGGTTTGGATAGCCTTGAGATCCATAACGCTAGATTATCAGACCATAATGAAGAATACAGTAAAAGCCTTTACAAGCGACTGCAACGAAATGGCCATTTATATCGCGACGTCCTCCGTATGGTTAACCAAGACCGGAATGTTTTTGGCGCATCCATGGTAGCGCATGGGCATGCAGACGCC
The DNA here is from genome assembly GCA_003284265.1 of SAR116 cluster bacterium AG-313-A07. GTDB lineage: Bacteria > Pseudomonadota > Alphaproteobacteria > Thalassobaculales > Thalassobaculaceae > UBA7326. The sequence goes on along the minus strand of QBVV01000001.1, from coordinate 2,818 downwards.
ATGGTGACCGGTCTAACCAGAAGTTTTGGGGTCAATCACGAATACATCACGAGGGTGCTCGACCCAAAACCTGGACACCGGCTGATGACTTGCAGTTTAGTTGTCACACGAAGTACTGCACTATTCATCGCCGATACAAATATAAATGAAGAACCAGATGCAGTAGCAATGGCAGATATTGCAATTCAAACGGCTGAAAAAGCGAAATCCTTTGGTTATGAACCAAGAGTAGCGCTACTATCATTTTCAAATTTTGGCTATCCCCACAGAGAACATATGGAGAGAGTTCGAGCAGCGGTAAAAATTCTTGATGAGCGTAAAGTCGACTTTGAATATGACGGGGAGATGAATGTCGACGTCGCCCTAGACATGTCTCTGCGGGCTAATTATCCATTCTGCCGACTTTCTGGACCCGCTAATATTTTGATTATGCCTGGGCTCCATGCGGCAAATATAAGTTATAAACTTCTTCAGGCGGTAGGCGGGGGGACCATAATAGGTCCGATGCTTCTAGGTTTGGAGAAACCGGTACAAATCGTCCAGATGAATGCAACTGTAAACGATTTGGTACAAGCGGCAGCAATAGCAGCCTACGATGCGTCCATAGATATCTGAAAATGTATGCATCTAATATAGGTGGTGGTAGTTTTTAAGCTCTCCCAGCTTCAGTGGATAAAAGCGCTGGGTTCACGCCTATCTTTTCTAGAGCCATATCCCATTTATCAGCCGTCTTATCCGAAAATATGAGTTCTGGATCTGATTGAACGCTAAGCCAGGCATTAGATCGGATTTCTGTATCTAACTGACCGGGGCCCCAACCGGCATATCCCAACGCAACAATACTCTTATTGGGGCCATTTCCATCAATAAGCGCTTGTAGTATTTCTGTAGAAGCCGTCATACTTATTTCAGTATTTATAGAAGTACTATTTTCCGAGAAATAGTCAGCACTATGCAATATGAAACCTCGTTCCGTCTCCACCGGACCTCCAAAATAGATTTTTTCTGTGTAACACTTTTTGACCTTATTTTTTTTTAGCTTGAGCTGTCTTATAATTTTGGAAAAAGAAAGGGATTCTATTATTTTATTGATTATGATACCGATAGCCCCATCTTCATTGTGAGCGCAAACATAAATAACAGATCGTTTGAAACGAGGATCGCTCATGGTAGGCATTGCTACAATTAGTTTTCCTGAGAGAAATGGACTTTCCATATTAAACGTTGTCTCCACTTAAAGAGGTAGTCCCATAGTTCGTTACTAGTCTAGAGTATTGGCACATACATTAAGCGCATTTTCCTTATCTACTAAGTACTTTTATAGTTTAAATGAAAACGAATGAATTCAAGTTTATAGCATTCTATCTAGTTCAGATGAAAAAATTTTAAATCATGTCATACAAATACATTCTCATATTTATCATCATGGTTTTTATAATACCAACCAAAGCATCGTTAAACGTTGTTGGAAGTTCCGGTTGGGCTGTTACAGACATAGCAAACTTTCGCTTAATTAGCGGAGTAAGTAACATAGGCACCTCGAATAAAGTGCCACTTGGTTTGGAGTTTGAACTCAAAGATGGTTGGAAGATTTATTGGCGTAACCCTGGAGACGCAGGATATCCTCCAGAAATTAATTTTGAAAATAGCGAAAACCTATCTGAGATAAAATGGTTTTGGCCAGCGCCCAAACGATTTATTTTTGAAGGCATGCAAAATTTTGGATATGAGAAGAAGGTCGTATTCCCAATAACAGTCATCTTAAAAACGGCGAAAGAACCATTAGTTTTGCAAGCAAATATCACAGCGCTTGCATGTAAGGATATTTGTGTTCCTTTGGACGGAAGTCTTAATCTAACAATCCCAGTTGGAAGCCCAGTAAAGACAGATCACGCGGCATCGATATATTCTTTCAAAAAGCGTGTGCCAACGAAAACAACTTGGCCAGGATTTAAAATCCTTAGCATCAGGGCTGATAAAAGCTCAATCATGGTTAAAGTAAAATCGGAACAACCTCTCATCAAACCTGATATTTTTATTGAATCCGGAAACGCTTTTAGGTTCGGAAAACCGGAGATTGCTATCTCAGCTGACCGGTTAAATGCATCGTTTATTTTATCCAATGATATACCGATAGACACCAGTCTTGTTGAGATACCCATTACAATAACTGTTGTCGATGGCAAAAAATCTATAGAAGTGCAAAGGTCTACGGGCAGAAAACTAATCACTAAACCTGCCAAATCCTACAGTATTTTCAATTGGCTTACTATTTTACTAACAGCGTTAATGGGGGGGTTAATTCTAAACCTCATGCCGTGTGTTCTTCCTGTATTAACAATAAAACTTCTCCAATTTACGCGTTCTTCTGGTTTAGACAGACGGGCCGTTAGGAATGGATTTATTTACTCAGCGTACGGCATACTTTTTTCTTTTTTGATCATAGCGATATTAGCCATCATCATAAAACAAGCAGGCGTAAGTGTTGGCTGGGGAATGCACTTTCAGCAACCCATTTTTTTAGGTTTCATTTGCCTTATTTTACTTGCCTTCGCAGGTAGCTTATTTCGTTGGTTTCATTTTCAAATTCCACAATCTCTTATTTGGCTTGAAACCAGATCAGCTAGCTTGATCAACTTGGATGAAAAAACCAGTTCCAAGGTTAACCATTTCTTTACTGGAGCATTTGCTACCGTTCTGGCTACTCCCTGTTCTGCACCTTTCGTGGGAACTGCGCTAAGCTTTGCATTAAGCCAAGGGCCTATTGAAATATTATCAATATTTGTAACGATGGGATTAGGATTATCACTTCCATATT